>NZ_JAFCTU010000009.1:0-207377 GCF_049896185.1 Massilia sp. TSP1-1-2 | reverse complement strand
GCATGCCCCCATGATGCGTTATCTAAGATTTGTTTACAACAACTTTCTACACTGTGCGCTCAGGCTGAATAGTCACAGATTTGATACAGTCCCAGTGTCAGGAAGAAAAGCAATGCGAGCTTGCGCGTAGAAACGACATAGAAGGCGTTGTCGCCATCGCTGCCTGCATCGCTTCGCTTGCTCAGGTCAGCTTTCGGTGGTGCGTAGACGGAGTCGTGCATGAGACCTTGATTGCTATGTGGATGGTGTGATCATCAGCCGGCCAGCTTGGCCGCCAGCGCATTGCCCGCGCGGCTGGAACCCTTGCGCCCCAGGTGCTGCGCGATGAACTGCCCGGCGTCGACCACCATGTCCAGATCGATGCCGGTCGCAATCCCCAGCCCGTGCAGCATGTACAGCACGTCTTCGGTGGCCACATTGCCGGTCGCACCTTTAGCGTACGGACAGCCGCCCAGGCCCGATACCGACGAATGGAAAATCGACACGCCCACTTCCAGGCTGGCGTAAATGTTGGCCAGCGCCTGCCCGTAGGTATCGTGAAAGTGCCCGGAAATGCGATCGATGTGAAATTCACCGGCGGCGCGCAGCATGACGGCCTGCGTCTTGCGCGGCGTGCCTACGCCGATGGTGTCGGCAATGTCGATTTCGTCGCACCCCAGTTCGCGCATGCGGCCCACCACGTCGGCCACCGCGTCGAGCGGCACCTCGCCCTGGTACGGGCAGCCAAAGGCGCAGCTGATGCTGCCGCGCAGGCGCAAGCCCCGTTCCTTGGCGGCCTTGGCCACGCCTTCGAAACGGGCGATCGATTCGGCGATCGAGCAGTTGATGTTCTTTTGCGAAAATGCTTCCGAGGCCGAGCCAAAGATCACCACTTCATCGGCGCGCGCCGCGAGCGCAGCGTCGAACCCTTGCATGTTCGGCGTGAGCGCGGAGTACAGCGTCCCGGGACGGCGCGTAATGCCGGCCATTACTTCGGCGCTGGTGGCCATTTGCGGCACCCACTTGGGCGACACGAAGGAGGCGGCCTCGATGTTGGCAAAACCGGCCCGCGACAGGCGATCCACCAGGTCGATTTTCACGCTGGCCGGCACCGACTGCTTTTCGTTCTGCAAGCCGTCGCGGGGACCGACTTCAACGATTTTGACGTGGGTTGGTAACGATGGGAGTGTCATGATGGGAGCCTCTTGTCGATTTTTTTGGATCAATATCCAGCGTGACGATCCACCAGGTCCGCCACCGCTTCGCCACGTTCGAGCGCAACGATTTTTTCAGCAATCTGGGCCGCGCTCACGTCAGGTAGTGTCAGCGCCGCCACGTGCGGTGTCAAGCTGACACGCGGCTCGTCCCAGAACGGATGGGGCGCCGGCAGCGGTTCGCTGCGAAATACATCCAGCGTGGCGCCGGCAATATGGCCTTTGCGCACCAGCGCCAGCAAGTCCGTTTCGGCCACGTGGGCGCCGCGGCCCACGTTGATCAGGTAGGCGCCTTCGGGCAGCAGCGATAGACGCCGGCGCTCGAGCAGGTTGGCGGTGTCGGGCGTGAGCGGCAGCATGCACACCAGCACGCGGGTGCCGCGCAAAAAGTCGTCCAGGCCGTCCGCGCCGTGAAAGCATTGCACGCCGTCGATCTGTTTGGCGCTGCGGCTCCAGCCGCGCAGTGGAAAATCAAAGGCGGCCAGTGCCGCCAGTACGCGCCGTCCCAGCACGCCCGTGCCCATCACGCCGATTGAAAAATCCGCTTTTTCAAACTGGGGCAGCGGCTGCCAGATGCCGCGCCGCGCCTGCGCTTCGTACTCGTCAAAGCGGCGAAAGTAGCGCAGCACCGCGTAGGCCACGTATTCGGCCATCTGTACGGCCATGCCGGCGTCGCCCAGGCGGATGATGGGCACTTGCGGCAGCTGGTCGGCAAATTTCATGATGCCGTCAACGCCCGCGCCGGTGACGAAGATCGCCTTGACGTGGGCCAGGTGCTCGAGCATGGCCGCAGGCGGGGCCCAGGTCACCGCGTAGTCGCACGTGGCGATGGCCGCGCCTTCTTGCCAGACGATGACGTCCGCTTGCGGGAGCGCGGCGGCAAAGCCGCGCAGCCAGGGTTCGGTGACGCCGTCGGCGCGGTGGAGGAGGATGCGCATATTTTCCAGTCGGCTTGACCACATCGTCCTCGCGAAAGAAGCAGTTGCAAAAGTCGTAGATCGGAAAAGCGAAGGCGCATTCCGACATGCTCGCGCCCCGGCGACGCCGTCGGAATGCGCTGCGCTTTTCCGACCTACCCTTTTGCAACTGCTTCTTTCGCGAGGACGATGTAGGTTTGAGGTTGTTGTGTGCTTACGCTGCGGTCTTGAACGCCAGCAGCGGGGCCCCATCGGCCACCTGGTCGCCCACCTGGTACAAGATTTCCTCCACCAGCCCATCGCTCGGCGCGGCGATGGTGTGCTCCATCTTCATCGCTTCCATGATCACCAGGGGATCGCCCTTTTTCACCTGCTGCCCTTTGCTGGCCAGCACCGCCACCACCTTGCCCGGCATCGGCGCCGTCAGCCGCCCGCCCGCCGCTTCTACTTCGCCGGCATGCGCCATCGGGTCGTTGTAGGTCAGCTGGAAGTGTCGCCCACCGGTGAAAACATGGAACACCTCGCCATCGCGGCGCACCGTGCCGTGGATCGACGTGGCGCCCAGCTTGACCGACAAGTTCGCGCCTTCGCGCGCCGTCACCGACAGCGCCGCATCGATGCCGTTGACGATCAAGTCCCAGCCGTGCGCATGGTAAGTGAGCGCCACGGTATAGGCTTTCACGTCCCGGCTGGCGGTGTACTCGTCGGCGAACGAGAGCTGGCGCTGGTAGGCGCTGTTCAGGCGCCAGCCAAGGGCATTGCCCCACGGGTCGGCCGGGTTGGCCGACTGCGCCGCCGACGCATCCTTCTCCGCTTCGATCAGCGCGACGGCGGCCAGCGCCAGCGCACCGACGGGAGCGGACTTCGGCGCTGGAAACAGCGTGTCGCCGTTACGCTCGATCAGGCCGGTGTCCAGGTCCGCGCTGGAGAACGCGGCGCCTTCCACCAGCCGCTTGAGAAAGGCGATGTTACTGGCCAGCCCCACCAGCTGGAATTCGGCCAGCGCCTGCGACATGCGCGCGAGCGCCTGCTTGCGGTCCGCGCCCCATACGATCAGCTTGGCGATCATCGGATCGTAGAACGGCGAAATGGCGTCGCCTTCGCGCACGCCGGAGTCGATGCGCACTGCTGCGGGTGATCCGCCGGGCGTGCCGCCCAGTTCAAAATTGACCGCGTCCGGGGTATCCATGTGGCGCAGCGTGCCGATCGACGGCAGGAAGCCCTTTTCAGGGTTTTCCGCATAGATGCGCGCTTCGATCGCGTGGCCATGAATGGCCAGTTCGGACTGCATTTTTGGCAGCGGCTGGCCGGCCGCCACGCGCAGCTGCCACTCCACCAGGTCGGTACCGGTGATCATTTCGGTCACCGGGTGCTCGACCTGCAATCGCGTGTTCATCTCCATGAAGTAGAACGAACCGTCCTGGTTGGCGATGAATTCAACCGTGCCGGCGCCCACGTAACCAACCGCGCGCGCGGCCGCCACGGCAGCTTCTCCCATCGCGGCGCGCCGCTCCGGCGGCATGCCCGGCGCCGGCGCTTCTTCCAGCACCTTTTGGTGGCGGCGCTGCACCGAGCAGTCGCGCTCGTGCAGGTAGACGCAGTTGCCCAGCTGGTCGGCAAACACCTGGATCTCGATGTGGCGCGGACGCTGCAGGTATTTTTCGGCCAGTACCTTGTCGTCGCCGAAGGAACTGATCGCTTCGCGCTTGCACGAGGCCAGCGCCGCGACAAAGTCTTCGGAGCGCTCGACCACGCGCATGCCCTTGCCGCCCCCGCCCGCCGAGGCTTTCAGCAGCACCGGGTAGCCGATCCGGTCGCCCTGCTCGCGCAGGAAATCCGGATCCTGGTTCTCGCCGTGGTAGCCCGGCACCAGCGGCACATCGGCCTTTTCCATCAGCGACTTGGCGGCCGACTTGGAACCCATGGCCCGCATGCTTGCGCCGGGCGGCCCGATAAACACCAGGCCTGCTTCGACGCAGGCGTCGGCAAAGTCGGCGTTCTCGGATAAAAATCCATAACCCGGGTGCACCGCCTGGGCGCCGGTGGCCAGCGCCACGGCGATGATCCTGTCGCCGCACAGGTAACTCTCCTTGGCCGCGGCAGGACCGATGTTCACCGCTTCATCGCACACCGCCACGTGTTTTGAATTCGCATCCGCATCCGAATACACGGCCACGGTCTTGATGCCCATGCGGCGCGCGGTGGCGGCGACCCGGCATGCGATTTCGCCACGGTTGGCGATGAGGATTTTAGTGAACATTATGCGTTTCCGTTTTGTGTTTGGAGTGGTTCGATCAGCCGCCGCAAGATGCTTTTGGCGCCTTGTCGAGCGTGGATGCGCGCGTCACCAGGCCCAGCTTGGCCAGCAGGACGCGGTCGTCTTCGGCTTCCGGATTGTCGGTGGTGAGCAGCTTGTCGCCGTAGAAAATCGAATTGGCGCCCGCCAAAAAGCACATCGCCTGCACCGCTTCGCCCATCTGGCGCCGGCCGGCCGACAAGCGCACGCGCGCCTGCGGCATGGTGATGCGCGCCACGGCGATGGTGCGCACGAATTCGAACGGGTCGAGCGGGTCCAGGCCATGCAGCGGTGTGCCTTCGACCTGCACCAGGTGGTTGACCGGCACCGATTCCGGATAAGGATTGAGGTTGGCCAGCTGGGCGATCAGCCCGGCGCGCTGCAGGCGCGATTCGCCCATGCCGACGATGCCGCCGCAGCACACCTTCAGGCCGGCGCTGCGCACCCGGCCCAGCGTGTCCAGGCGGTCCTGGTATTCGCGGGTCGAGATCACGTTGCTGTAGAACTCAGGCGCGGTGTCGAGGTTGTGGTTGTAGTAGTCCAGGCCGGCGTTCTTCAGGCGGTCAGCCTGGCCTTCCTCGAGCATGCCCAGCGTGGCGCAGGTTTCCAGGCCCAGTGCCTTTACTTCGCGCACCATCTCTTCGACCTTTTCCATGTCGCGCTCTTTCGGGCTGCGCCAGGCCGCGCCCATGCAAAAGCGCGTGGCGCCGTTGGCCTTGGCCTGGCGCGCGGCGTCGAGCACGGTGTCGATGCCGAGGATCTTCTTCGCTTCGACACCGGTGTCGTAACGCGCCGCCTGCGGGCAGTAGCTGCAGTCTTCCTCGCAGCCGCCGGTCTTGATCGACAACAGCGTCGCCAGTTCCACGTCGCCCGCCGGGAAATGCGCGCGGTGCACGTTCTGCGCCTTGAACATCAGGTCGGCGAACGGCAGGTCGAACAGCGCCAGCACGTCGGCCAGCGGCCAGGTGGCGGCGTCGGGCAAGGTGATGGCGGGCGCAGGCGCGTGGAAAGAGACGGCGGTGGTTTGGGTCATATTGGTTCCTTCAGGGTTCAGTCGTTCAGTCTCGCTTGGAGGGAAAGCCGGGCAGTCCCGCGAGATCAATAAATTTGGCCGCTTCTGCAGCCGTCGCGTTGTTCAGGTAAGGCACGCGTCCCAGCATCGGGGCCGGGATGCGCGCGGCCAGCGCGGCGATGTTTTCGTCGGCAAAGCACATGTCGGGGTCGATCTCGTTGACCACCCAGCCGGCCAGCACCAGGTCGCGCCGCACGATCGCTTCAATCGTCAGCAGCGCGTGGCTCAGGCAGCCAAGGCGCAGGCCCACCACCAGGATCACCGGCAGGTTCAGTTGTTCGGCCATCTGGGCGCTGTCAAAGTCGTCCGAAAACGGCACCCGGAATCCGCCCACGCCTTCGACCACGACCGCGTCGGAGGCGGCCGCCACTTCGGCGTAGGCGGCAATGATGGGCACCGCTTCGATCGCCACGCCATCCATGGCTGCGGCGATGTGCGGTGCGCACGCCTCGCGCAGCATGTAGGGCGTGGTCAGGTTGCGCGGCAGGTTCACGTTGCCGGCGGCGACCAGCAGGTCGGCGTCTTCGTTGTGCAGTTCGCCGTCGACCATCGCCGCGCCGGCTGCCACCGGCTTCATGCCGCAGGCGCGCACGCCGCCGGCGACCAGCTTGTGCAGAATCGCGCACGAGACCAGCGTCTTGCCGATCTCGGTGTCGGTGCCGGTCACAAAGCAGCTAAAGCGCGACGGCAAGCCTTCGACGCCGAGCGCCGGTTCTGCTTGCACCACCGGTTCTTGCATGACTGCCGGTTCGGCGTCGACCATGGGGACTACGGGGACTACGGGTTCATTGAGGCTCATGGCTACTCCTCCAGTTCATTGAGCGCAGCGGCAAGCTGGGCGACTTCATCGTGGGTGTGCGCGGCGGACAGCGTCACACGCAACCGTTCCGTTCCGGGTGCTACCGTGGGCGGGCGGATGGCGGGAACCCAAAGGCCGCGTTCATACAAGGCCGCGCCCGCGCGCAGCGCTTCTTCATTGCTGCCAATGAGGATGGGCTGGATTGCCGTGTTGGACGGCACGCGCTGCCAGCGCTTGAGCACGACCTCGCGGTCATACTGGGCGATCAGCGCGGCCAGTTGCTTGCGGCGCGCCGCGCCCTCGTCGCCATCAATGATGTCGATACTGGCGAGCAGCGCATGCGCCAGCGCCGGCGGCGCCGCGGTCGTGTAGATGTAAGCGCGCGCGCGCTGGATCATCAGTTCGATCACGCTCGCGTGCGCGGCGACGAACGCCCCGCCCACGCCGGCAGCTTTGCCCAAAGTGCCCATGTAGACCAGGTTGGCCGAGCGCAGGCCAAAGTGCTCGAACGCGCCGCGGCCATGGTCGCCCAGAATGCCAAAGCCATGCGCGTCGTCCACGACCAGCCAGGCGCCGTGCCGTTCGCACAGCGCCAGCATGCCGGCCAGCGGCGCAATATCGCCGTCCATGCTGAACACGCTGTCGGTGACCACCACCTTGCTGGTGGCATTGCTGGCGTCCAGCAGGGCGCCCAGGGCATTGAGCTCGCAATGGGCGAACACTTTGACCTGTGCGCGCGCCAGGCGGGCGCCGTCGATGATCGACGCGTGGTTCCAGGCATCGGAAAATATCTCGGCATCGGGGTTCTCGCCCAGGGTGGTCAAGACCGCAAGGTTGGCCATGTATCCCGTGCAAAACGAGAGCGCGCGTGCTGATTCAAGATGGGGCGCCATAAATTGCGCGAGCCGCTCTTCCAGCTGCTCGTGCGCCTGGCCATGCCCGCTGATCAGGTGCGAGGCGCCGCTGCCGGCGCCGTACAGTTGCGCCCCTTCGCGCAGCGCCGCGACCACGCGCGGATGCGACGCCAGGCCCAGATAGTCATTGCTGCCAAACGAGAGCAGTGCCTGTTCGTCCATGCCCACCCTCACGCGCGCCGCGCAAGGCGTTTGCACCACCCGGCGCCGGCGCGTCAAGCCTTGCGCCTCCAACTGGGCCAGCGTGCGCTCGATTTCTTCTATCATTTTCATTGCGGACCAATCACCGATTCAAATACCAGTCGCGTGCGTTCGGCCAGGGCGCTGGTTTCCTCATCGTTCAAAATATACGGCGGCATCAGGTAGACGGTGCGCCCGATCGGGCGCAGCAGCAGTTCGTGTTCCAGCGCGCTGGTAAAAAAGCGGCGCGAGAATGTGGCCGCGCGCGCGGCGTCCGCCTCCACCGCATCAAAGGCCCAGATCATGCCGCGCTGGCGGAAGTGGCGCACCCGCTCGTGATTGGCCAAGGGCGCCAGCGCCGCGCTCAAGCTGGCGGCGCGCCGCTTGTTATTGTTTAGCACATCGTCGTCCTCGAAAATCTGCAGCGTCGCCAGGGCGGCGCGGCAGGCCAGCGGATTGCCGGTGTAGGAGTGCGAATGCAAAAAGCCGCGCGTGACGTCGGCGCTGTAAAACGCCTCATACACTTCATCGCGCGTGAGCACCAGCGAGAGCGGCAGGTAGCCGCCGCTGATGCCCTTGGACAGGCACAAAAAGTCGGGCCAGATGGCGGCCTGCTCGCAGGCAAAAAACGTACCGGTGCGCCCGCAGCCGACCGCGATCTCGTCGAGGATCATGTGCACCGAATGGCGGTCGCACAGTTCGCGCACCAGCGACAGGTACAGCGGGTCGTGCATGGCCATGCCGGTGGCGCACTGCACCAGCGGCTCGATGATGATCGCGGCGATCTGGTCGGCCCGTTCCAGGAACAGGTTTTCGACATCCTGCGCGGCGCGGCGCGCCACATCCTGCGCGCTTTCGCCAGGCAGCGCGCCGCGCGCGTCCGGGGAGGCGACCACGCGCGCCGAACGCAGCAGCGGGCCGTAGGCATCCTTGAACAGCGCCACGTCGGTCACGGCCAGCGCCCCAATGGTCTCGCCGTGATAGCTGCCCTTCAGGCACACGAATTCCTGCTTGCCTGAGCGGCCCGCATTGCGCCACGCATGGAAACTCATTTTCAGCGCGATTTCCACCGCCGACGCGCCGTCGGAGGCATAAAACGCGTGGCCCAACACGCGCCCGGTCATGTCCGAGAGCTGCTCGGACAAGCGCACCACGGGTTCATGCGTGAAGCCGGCCAGCATGGCGTGCTCGAGCCGGTCGAGCTGGTCCTTCAGCGCCGCGTTGATGACCGGGTTGGCGTGCCCAAACAGGTTGACCCACCATGAACTGATGGCGTCCAGGTAGCGCTTGCCCTCATGGTCGTACAGCCAGGCGCCGCGGCCATGGCTGACGGCGATCAAGGGCACGGTTTCGTGGTGCTGCATCTGCGTGCAGGGGTGCCATACGCTGCGCAGGCTGCGGTTGACCAAGTCTTGTGGCATCAGTTCAGCCACGACGGCTTGCGTTTTTCGAGGAACGAGGCAACGCCTTCGCGTCCTTCGTCGGACGAGCGGATGTTGGCGATGCGTTCTGCGGTGTCGACCACGAGCGCGCTGTCGACCGCCTTGCCGCTCACTTCACGCACCAGCACCTTGGCCTCGCGCACTGCGTTCGGGCTGCTGGTGACGAGCGCCTTGACGATGCTCGCGACGTGCTCGTCGAGCGCCTCGGCGGCCACGATGTCGTGCACGAAACCGATCCGGTGCGCTTCCTGGGCGGTAAATTTTTCAGCCGTCAGGAAGTAGCGCCGCGCCGCGTTCTCGCCCATGGCCTTGATCACGTAGGGCGAGATGGTGGCCGGGATCAGGCCGAGCTTGACTTCCGATAGGCAGAAAAAGGCGCCGTTGGAGGCGACCGCAATATCGCATGCCGCGACCAGGCCCATGCCGCCGGCGTAGCAGTCGCCCTGCACCTTGGCGACCACCGGCTTGGGACACAGGTAGATGGTGCGCAGCATGTCGGCCAGCTTTTCCGCGTCTTCGGCGTTTTCGGCGTGCGAATAGAGCGCCATTTTTTTCATCCAGTTCAAGTCCGCGCCGGCGCAAAATGCGGGGCCGTTTGCGGCCAGCACGATGGCGCGCACGCCGTCGTGGCGTCCCAGTTCGCTAAAGGCCAGCGACAGTTCGGCGATGGTGAATTCGTTGAACGCATTGCGCACGTCGGGACGATTCAGCGTGACGGTGGCGACCATGTCCTTGACGGCGACGGTGAGAGTTTCGTATTCCATGTTCGGCTTTCCTTACATGCGGAAGACACCGAACTTGGTGTCTTCGATTGTCGCGTTCAGCGCGGCGGACAAGCCCAGGCCCAGCACCATGCGGGTGTCGGCCGGGTCGATCACGCCATCGTCCCACAGGCGCGCGGTGGCGTAGTAGGGGTGGCCCTGGTGTTCGTACTGCTCCTTGATCGGCTGCTTGAAGGCGGCTTCCTCCTCGGCCGTCCATTGTCCGCCTTTGCCCTCGATGCCGTCGCGCTTGACAGTGGCCAACACCGAGGCGGCCTGGTCGCCGCCCATGACGGAAATGCGCGCGTTGGGCCACATCCACAGAAAGCGCGGCGAGAACGCGCGCCCGCACATGCCGTAGTTGCCCGCCCCAAAGCTGCCGCCGATGATGACGGTGAACTTGGGGACGGCGGCGGTAGCGACGGCGGTGACCATCTTGGCGCCGTTACGCGCGATGCCTTCGTTTTCGTACTTGCGACCGACCATGAAGCCGGTGATGTTCTGTAAAAAAACCAGGGGGATCTTGCGCTGGCAGCACAGTTCGATGAAGTGGGTGCCCTTGAGCGCCGACTCGGAGAACAAGATGCCGTTGTTGGCGATGATGCCGACCTTGACGCCGTAGATATGGGCAAAGCCGCAGATCAGCGTGGTGCCGTAGCGGGCTTTGAATTCATCAAACTCGCTGCCGTCGACGATGCGGGCGATGACTTCGCGCACGTCGAACGGCTTGCGGGTGTCCACCGGGATCACGCCATACAGTTCTTCCGGCGCGTATGTCGGTTCGCTGGCGGTGCGCAAGGCCATTTGCTGCACCTTGGTGCGGTTCAGGTTCGAGACGATGGTGCGCGCCAGCGACAGCGCGTGCAGATCGTTTTGCGCCAAATGGTCGACCACGCCGGACAGGCGCGTGTGCACGTCGCCCCCGCCCAGGTCTTCGGCCGTGACCACTTCGCCGGTGGCCGCTTTTACCAGCGGCGGGCCGCCCAGGAAGATGGTGCCCTGGTCCTTGACGATGATCGATTCGTCGCTCATCGCCGGCACGTAGGCGCCGCCGGCGGTGCACGAACCCATCACCACGGCAATTTGCGGAATGCCCTTGGCCGACAGATTGGCCTGGTTAAAAAAGATGCGCCCGAAATGGTCGCGGTCGGGGAACACGTCATCCTGGTTGGGCAGGTTGGCGCCGCCCGAGTCGACCAGGTAAATGCACGGCAGGTTGTTCTGGTCGGCGATCTCTTGCGCGCGCAGGTGCTTCTTGACCGTCATCGGGTAGTAGGTGCCGCCCTTGACGGTGGCGTCGTTACAGACGATCACGCATTCCTGGCCGGACACGCGCCCGATGCCGGTGATGATGCCGGCCGCTGGCGCCGCGCCTTCATACATGCCGTAGGCGGCCAGCTGGGAAAACTCGAGGAAGGGCGTGCCCGGATCGAGCAGCATCTGGACGCGGTCGCGCGGCAGCAGCTTGCCGCGCGCGACATGCTTGGCGCTGGCGGCGGCGCCACCGCCCGCAGCCATGGCCGAGACCTTGGCGCGCAGGTCGTCGACGATGCTTTGCATGGCTGCCGCGTTGGCCTTGAAGTCGTCGCTGCGCGGATTGAGTTTGCTGTCGATGTGGGGCATTGCGATCCTTATTTGTCCGGGAAACTGCCGTCCAGGTAAAACCAGCGTGCTGCGCCGCCGGCCTCTTCGCGCACGAAGCGGCTCACTTCATGCAGGCGGTGAGCCCGGCCATTGATCTTGTAGCGCGCCACGAATTCTACGGTATCGGCGTTTGGTGATGCGGGTGAGTCTACTTTACGTTTACGTAAACGTAAAGTGGATTCTATCGCCAGCCCCAGCCATTGGACGCGTTCGTTTTCATCGATGATGGGCCCGGCCGGCAAGGTGTCGGGGTGCCAGGTGGCGCGCAGGTAGGGCTCGTCGCGCAGGGTGTAGGCCGTGTAGCGCGAGCGCATCAGTGCCTCGGCGCTGAGCGCGATTGCGTCGCCGGCAAGGTAGGGACCGCAGCAGGCGGCCAGTGAGGGGCCGCCGCAAGGACAGGTAGATGGTGCAGGCATGGCGCTTGGCAATATGAAAACCGTACAATTATCCGCCATATTCGACAGGAAGGGCGGATCGCGTCTGCCGCAGCTCGCCCATGCCCGGCTGGAACGGCTCACGCCAGCGTCAGCCCATCCATGGGAATAGGCGGCGCCTTCCCGCGCATGAGGTCGGCAAGAATATGGGCCGAACCGCAGGCGAATGTGAAGCCCAGGCCGCCGTGGCCCACGTTCAGCCACAGGTTCTTGTACGGGGTGGCGCCGATCAGGGGCGCGCCGCCGGGCGTCGCCGGGCGCAGTCCCGCCCAGGCGGTCAGAGTGCCGTAATCGGCCGCATGCGGCATCATCGTGCGCACCTGGGCGATCAGGCCGGCGACGCGGCGCGGGTCGATATGCGCGCTGTCGCCAACGATATCGGCCATCGCCGCCACGCGCAGCCGGTCGCCGATGCGCGCATACAGCACTTTGCGCTCGAAATCGGTGACGCTGACCTGCGGTGCCAGGTCGCCGGCGCGAATCGGCGCCGTCAGGCTGTAACCCTTGATGGGATACAAGGGCAAGTAGATACCCGCCGTCGCTGCCAGATCGCGGCTGCGAATGCCTGCCGCTAATACAAAGGCGTCCGCCGACAGCAAGCCGGTGTCTGTATCGATGCCCGCAATGTTTCCGTTCGCTAGCACGAACCCGCGCGCCCGGGCATGGACCATACCGCCAAAGCGCGGATGCGCCTGCAAGCGCGCAAGCAAGGCGTGGCAAAACGCCTGGCAGTCCGCCACCGCTTCGCCGCTGTTGTAAATGCCGCCCGCCAGCATACCGGGCGCGGCCGCCAGGGCAGGACCAAGCGCGGGCTCGAGCGCCACGCATTGCGATGGCGTCAGTACTTGGCCGGCGTCCGCCTGGGCGGTGCTCGTCTGGCCGACGCCGGCCGCGCCTGCGACCGCCGCAGCAAACTGGCGGGGCGAGCGGTACACCACCAGCTTGCCCGCCTCGCGCCATGCAAATTGCGCCTTCGGCAGTACCATCTCCAATTGGACCAGCGACTGGCGGCTCAGTTCACCCAAGGCCAGCAAACGGGCAGTGGTCCGGCGGCTAATGTCGGCGCGGCAATGAGCGAGGAACTGCGTCAGCCAGCGCCACTGGCGCCGGTCAGCTTCGGGCCGAAAGCGCAGCGGGCCGTCTTGCTGGAACAGCCACTGCATGGCCTTGAGCGGCACGCCTTGGCCGGCAAACGGCGCCACATAGCGGTAGCTCAGTTGCCCGCCATTGCTGTGGCTTGCGCCCGCCGCCACCACCGGTTCTTGCTCAAGCAGCGTGACGCCAAACCCGGCCTCGAGCAGCCACCAGGCCGAAGTCAAGCCGATCACGCCGCCGCCAATGACAATTACTTGCTGCATAAGAATCTGCAATCCTTCCGTTGCCTTGATGGCCGAGTATGCACGCTAACTGTGGAAATGCCGCGCTACTTTGTTACACATCCCGGGGAAGCTCTGCCGTTTTGGGATTACACTTGAATCATCGCCACCAAGCCTACTGCGCATGTTAAAGACCGAAACCCCCGATTCGCGTCATGCCGATCTCGACCTGTACCCGACCGATGAACTGGTCGCCGTATTGATTGACGACCAGGCCAATGCCGTCAATGCGGCGCGCGCGGCAGCGCCGGCGATTGCGCGCGCGGTGGCCGCCGCCGTACCGCGCATCGCAGCGGGCGGGCGCCTGATCTACGTGGGCGCCGGCACCTCCGGCCGCCTGGGCGTGCTCGACAGTGTCGAGCTTTACCCCACTTTTTCCTGGCCGCATGAGCGCGCGCTGGCGCTGATCGCCGGCGGCCTCGACGCCATGTTCGTCGCCGTCGAAGGCGCTGAAGACGACAGCGCCCAGGGCGCGGCCGACCTGCGCGACGCCAATCCCGGCGTCAACGACGTGGTGCTCTTGCTGGCCGCTTCCGGCGCCACGCCGTACGTACTGGGTGCCTTGCGCGTGGCGCGCGAATTGGGCGCGCTGACGATCGGCTTTGCCAACAACCCAAACGCCCCCGTCGCCACCGAAGCGCAGATCGGCATCACGCTCGACACCGGTTCCGAAGTCATTTCCGGCAGCACGCGCCTGAAGGCCGGTACCTCGCAGAAAATCGCCCTGAATACTTTTTCGAGCGCTTTAATGGTGCGTTTGAACAAGGTTTATGGCAACCTGATGGTAGACTTGAAGCCGACCAACGCCAAGCTGGTGCTGCGCGCGGTTGCCCTGACGATGTACGCCACGGGCGCCGATGAACGCGCCGCCCGCGAGGTGCTGGAAGAATGCGATTTCCATGTCAAGGTGGCCATTGTGGCCCTGAGCAAAAAAACCAGTATCGACCAGGCCCGGGTGCTGCTTGAGGCGGCGCGAGGCAGCGTGCGCCAGGCGCTTGCTGCCTAGCAGCTAACAGCTAACAGCTAACAGCTAACAGCTAGCAGCTTGGGACCGGCCGATCACGAAAGAACCATGCAAAAAGCGTCCGTGAACAATCCCTGGAGCTGGATTCCTTCGCTCTATTTTGGCCAAGCAATTCCCTACGTCGTCGTGATGGCACTGTCGGTCATCATTTACAAGGACTTCGGGGTCAGCAACGACGACATCGCCTTCTACACCAGCTGGCTGTATTTGCCTTGGGTCATCAAGCCGCTGTGGTCTCCCTTCGTCGACATGTTCCGCACCAAGCGCTGGTGGACGGTGAGCATGCAGTTCATCATTGGCGCGGCGCTGGCTTCGGTGGCGCTGACCACGCCTTTGCCGGGTTTTTTCCAAATCAGCCTGGCCATTTTGTGGCTGATGGCATTTAGCTCGGCAACCCATGACATCGCGGCCGACGGCTTTTACATGCTGGCCCTGCCGCAAGACCAGCAAGCCTCATTCGTGGGGGTGCGCAGCACCTTTTACCGGCTGGCAAATATTGCCGGCCAGGGTGGACTGGTGTATCTGGCCGGGAAAATCACCGAGCGCACGGGCGACAAAGCCTTTGCCTGGACCATCTCGCTGTCCATCCTCGCACTCATCTTTTTGTCGCTGTGGGTGTATCACAGTTTTATCCTGCCGCGCCCGGAGAGCGACCGCAAGGTGATCCAGGGTGACCATTACATCAAGGAATATTTTGCCACCTTCGGCGCCTTTTTCGCACGCAAGGACATTTTGCTGGTGCTCGGTTTCATCTTGACATTCCGGCTAGGGGAATCGCAGCTGATCAAGATGGTGGTGCCGTTTTTGAGGGATCCCCTGGCCAAGGGCGGCCTGGGATTGTCGACCGCGCAGGTAGGCTTGGTGTATGGCACCGTCGGCGTGCTGTTCCTGACGCTGGGAGGCTTGCTGGGAGGCTACTTCATATCCCGAGTGGGGCTCAAGCGCGCGCTCTGGCCGATGGTGTTCGCGGTCCACGTGCCGGACCTGATGTTTGTCGCCCTGTCTGCCTACATGCCGCAAGATATCGTTGTCATCTCGGCCGGCATCGCGCTCGAGCAATTCGGCTACGGCTTCGGCTTCGCTGCGCTGCTGCTGTACATGATCATGGTGGCCGACGGCGTGCACAAGACGGCCCATTATGCGATCTGCACCGGCCTGATGGCGATGGGGATGATGATTCCGGGTATGTACAGCGGCCGCGTCCAGGAGTACCTGGGCTATCACCAGTTCTTCATCTACATTTGCGCGATGACGCTGCCGGCGTTCCTGATGGCCGCGCTGGTCAAGATCGATCCGGAGTTCGGGAAAAAGGCGCCGGCCTCGTCGGCCTAGTTTTACATGTCGTCGATGGCGGCGCATGCGCCGGACCGAACTCCAGCGAAAGCCAGTTTGCTTTATGCTTCGCCATCTTGCCCACGATGCAGCCAATGCGCGCGCCGGCGACAACCATATTGAGGACCGGTTTTGCAGCCTAATTTGAAGAAACGCGCTTTCGCGCTGGCAGGCATGGCGGGCGCGCTGACGCTCGGCGGCCTGGTTACCAGCTGCACCACGACCACCCCGGCCGTCAAGCCGACGCCGCCCGCACCGGCCAAGCCGCTCAAGAGTCCGGGCGCGCCCACCCCCGTGCCGCCATCGGCCGACCTGAACGCTCCGTCGGCGCCGCGCGAGTTTCGCGCCGCCTGGGTGTCCACCGTGGCCAATATCGACTGGCCCAGCAAGTCGAATTTGTCGGCCTTGCAGCAGCAGGCCGAAGCCATCGCCATTCTCGACCGTGCCAAGGCATTGAACCTGAACGCCATCGTGCTGCAGGTGCGCCCCGGCGCCGACGCCATCTATGCGTCCGACATCGAGCCGTGGAGCGAATACCTGAGCGGCGCGCAAGGCAAGGCGCCGCAGCCCTGGTACGACCCGCTCAAGTTCTGGGTCGCCCAGGCACACGCGCGCGGGCTGGAACTGCACGCCTGGTTCAATCCCTACCGGGCGCGCCACGCCACGGCCAAGTCGCCGGTGGCGCCCAACCACATTTCCAGAACCAGCCCGCAGGCGGTTAAGTCGTACGGACGCTTTTTATGGATGGATCCGGCCGAAGAAGCGGCGTCGAAGCAGACGCTGGCCGTGATTCTCGACGTCGTCAAGCGCTACGACATCGACGGCGTGCACATCGACGATTATTTTTACCCCTACCCGATCGAGCAGGGCTCCGAAGGCGCGCTGGAAGGCGGCGGCGGCAAGGGCGAACTCGATTTTCCGGACCAGCCGGCGTGGCAGCGCTACATCGGCGGCGGCGGCACGCTGGCACGCGCCGATTGGCGGCGCCAGAACGTCAACCAGCTGATCGAAGCGCTGTACAAGGGCATCCACGCCGAAAAAAGCTGGGTGCGCTTTGGCATCAGCCCGTTCGGCATCGGCAAGCCGGAGCGCCGTCCGAGCGGGATCGTCGGCTTTAGCCAGTACGACCGGCTGTATGCGGACGCCGAGCTGTGGCTTGAAAACGGCTGGCTCGATTATTTTTCGCCGCAGCTGTACTGGCCCGTCAGCCAGACGGCGCAGGCCTACGGCACGCTACTCGACTACTGGCTGGCGCAAAACCGGCACGCCCGCCATGTCTGGCCGGGCCTGTTCACCAGCCGCATTGGCGCCTCGAGCAAAGCCTTTACGGCCGACGAAATCGTCAGGCAGATCGGCGTTACGCGCAGCCGTCCGAACGCGACCGGCCACGTTCACTTCAGCATGGCCGCGCTGATGGACAACCGCCAGGGCATCGGCGACCAGCTCAAGGCCGGCCAGTACGCCGGCCAGGCGCTGGTGCCGGCCACGCCATGGCTGCGCACCGAGCCGGCCACAGTACCGGGGGTGCTCGTCAGGCGCGCCGGCGCCGCGGTCAGCCTCAGGCTGGCCGCGGGCAAGGGGACGGCGCACTACGCGATCTGGTCGCGCCAGGGCGGCACGTGGCGTTTTGCCGCGGCCCCCGCATCCCAGACCGAGTGGAATGCGCCGGCCGACGCCGACGCCTTTGTCGTCAGCGCGGTCGACCGGCTTGGCAACGAGAGCGCGCGCGTTTCGTTGGCCGCTGTGGCCGGGGCGCCGGCCGCCAAAGCCAAATAGCAGGGCAAGCTTCATGGATAACACCATTTCACCGTATGGTCTGGGCATTGACGCCGGCGGCACGCGCACTTGCTGGGCGTTGGCGAGCGTTGACGGCGCCATCGTGGCCGAAGGCGAAGCGGCCGGCTGGTCGGCACTGCAGATGGGCAGCGCGGAGGGGCGCGCCAGCGTGCAAGCCACGCTGGCGCTGCTGGCGCGGCAGGTGAACGTGCACGCGCTCCCGCGCGCCGTGCGCGCGGGCGTGACCGGTTTTGGCGGCGACGGCGGCGCGTTGCAGCGCATGCTGGCCGGCCTGTTTGGCCTGGCGCCGGCGGCCGTCACGGTCTGCAGCGACATCGAAAGCGCCTACCTGGCCAGCTTTGCTCCCGGCCAGGGCTACCTGGTGTACGCAGGCACCGGGTCGATTGGCGCCTTTATCGACCACGCGGGCCAGTTCCATCGGGCCGGCGGGCGCGGCGTGTGCCTGGACGACGGCGGCGGCGGCTACTGGATCGCGCGCGAAGCGCTGCGCCACATCTGGCGCGGCGAAGACGAGCAGCCCGGCCGCTGGCGCGCCTCGCCCATGGCGCAGGCAGTATTCGCGCACATCGGCGGCGACGACTGGGCGCTGTCGCGCCAGTTCATCTACGGCCAGGAACGCGGCGCCGTCGGCAAGCTGGCGCTGGCCGTTGCCGCCAGCGCCGCCTGCGACCCGGTGGCGGCGGCCATTTTGACGCAGGCGGGGCGCGAACTGGCGCGCCTGGCAAGCGCCCTGTGCGCCCGCTTGGGACCGCGACCGGTGGCTTTGGCCGGTCGCGCCGCCGGCCTGCACGCATCGATTTTCGCTTCCATGCGCACGGCTTTGCCCGATGCGATAAGCTTGATGCAATCCGGCGCCCAGGCGCACCATGCAGCGGCCCGCATGGCCGTCGCCGCAGCTCCCTGAACCGCATACCGCATACCGACCCATGCCACCGATGAAAAAACTGCTCGTCCCCCTGCTGATCGCCCTGCTCGCCGGCTGCGCCAGCGCACCGCCGCCGCCGCTACCGGCAGCGGTTTCCCGTCCGCGGCCAGTTCCCCGCAAGGCGCCGCCCAAGGCGCCGGCACCCGTCATACTGGAAATAGACCGCAGCTACTCGTCCAGGGGGCAGAGCAGCCGTGTCAAGTTCATCATCGTGCACTACACGGTGAGCGACGCGCCACGCTCGCTCAAGACCCTGACCCGCGACGAGGTGAGCAGCCATTACCTGGTCACCGACGAGCGCGAGCCGGTGGTGTATGGCTTGGTGGACGAAGCGCGCCAGGCCAACCATGCGGGCGTGTCGTCCTGGAAGAACTACACGCTGCTCAATGGCAGCTCGATCGGCATCGAGATCGTCAACCCGGGCTTTACCGAAGGGCCGAACGGGCGGGTGTACTACCCGTTCCCGCAGGCCCAGATCGACAAGCTGATCTTGCTGATACGGGACATCGCCGCGCGCCATCAGATCCCGCCCGAGAACATCCTGGGCCACAGCGACATAGCACCGCAACGCAAGCAGGATCCCGGTCCCATGTTCCCCTGGGCACAGCTGGCCAGGGCCGGCCTGGTGCAGTGGCCCGATGCGGCCAGGGTGGCGGCGGGCCGCGCGCTGTACGCGCAGCAGCTGCCGGATATCCGCTGGTTCCAGCAAAAGCTGGCCGCGCACGGCTATGCGGTGCTGCGCACCGGCGCGATCGACGAGCAGACGCGCGTGGTGCTCAGCGCGTTCCAGATGAAGTACCGGCCCGCCGATTTCGGCGGGTTTCCCGACGCCGAGACGGCAGCGCTGCTCGAGGCGATGAATCCTACGCCGCTGTCTGCGGTTCCGGCAGCGCCGCCGCCGGTGCTGCTGTTGCCGGCGCCAGTGGTGCGACCGCCGGTCGTTCCAACACCGATTGTTCCGGCCCCGGTTGTTCCAGCGCCAGTCGTTCCGGCACCCGTTGTTCCGGCCCCGGTCGTTCCTGCGCCAGTCGTTCCCGCGCCAGTCGTGCCGGCCCCGGTTGTTCCGGCCCCAGTCGTTCCGGCCATCCCTGCGCCGGTGGTTCCGGCCCCGGCCCCTGCCAATCCGGCGCCGCCAATGCCCGCCGAGCCGGTGCCGGTGCCTGTCGAACCGGCCATGCTGGCGCCCACCCGACCCTGACATGCCGCTCATCTCCGCGCTCGCCAACAGTCCGCAGTTTCGGCACTTGTCGAGCGTGGCCGGCATCGCGATTGACTTGCGCTACGCAACACCGTACAACTTCGTCGGGCGCGACCTGTATGGCCCGTTCGACTGCGCCTGGCTGCATTGCGAGGCAGCCGCCGGCCTCGAAGCAGCCGTGACCTGGCTGGCTGCCAACCATCCCGGCTACACTGCCCTGATCCTGGACGCGGTGCGCCCACAGCGCGTGCAACAACAGCTGTGGGATGCGCTCGCCGGCACCGGCCTGCAGCTGTACCTGGCCGACCCCGCGCGCGGCTCGATCCACTCGTTCGGCATGGCGCTCGACATCACGCTGCTTGACGCGGCGGGGGACGAAGTGGACATGGGCACCGGCTTTGACGACCTGACAGAACGCTCGCAGCCTGGCCTGGAAGCGTTGCTGCTGGCGCGCGGCGAACTCACGCCGGCGCAGGTCGCGAACCGCCAGGTGCTGCGCGATGCGATGGCGCATGCGGGATTCGCCGGGATTGCCAGCGAGTGGTGGCATTACGATTTTGGCGACCGCGACCTGGTGCGTCGGACGTTTCAGCGGGTGACCTGAAGACGATGTGGCTTACGGGCTTGGCGCGACGACTAACATCCAGCCGTTGCGCTTTGCAGGCTTTCAAACAAAAACGGAAACGCTTCCAATTTTTTGTTGACAGCGCTTTCCCGAGGCACGTATATTGACATTGCTGGCAATCGTCACTGCCCGCCACTTCACTCACGCATCCTTCCATACCCATTTTTTCGCATGCCATGACGGCAGGCATGGCCGCGCCTTGGCTTGCCGCCTTGTTCCATCCAGACGAAGGAGGACCTCACGCGCCGTCGAACACCGTCAGTCAGGAGCACAACCCAAAAAACAGTTAAAAATGGAGACACATCGCATGTTCACCAATCATACAGACCACTACCGGAGGCTTTTCTTCGCCTTGCTTGCCATGCTGCTGCTCGGGCTCGGACTCGGGCTCGGGCGGCCCGCCAAGGCTGCGGACTACACCGCCGGCGTCGACAACATCAACGGCGCCGCCACGCTCTGGCTGCAGGGCGCCTCGGTGACCCAGGCCATCGCCCACTACAACGTCGCCGGCGGCGCGCAGCAAAACGTCGGCATGGGCTACAACACCACCCGCGCGCGCTATGAGCTGGGCGTGAGCGCCAGCGTGGGCCAGAGCGTCAACTACCAGTTCACCTACTTCAAGGCGGGCCTGGCCTACGATTCACCGTGGGCCTCGTCGCCCGTCCCCGGCGCGGCCAGCAAGGTCGCCACGCCGGTTTTCTCGCTGCCGTCCGGCTCCTATAGCGGCCCACAACAGGTCAGCGTCAGCAGCACCACCAGCGGGGCCACGCTGCAGTGCGCTGTCAACGGCGCAGCGCCGACGGCGTGCGCCAACCCGATCACGGTCGTGGCCACGGCCACCATCACCGCCATTGCCAGCAAAGCCGGGATGGCCAATTCCGACAGCGCCAGCGCCACCTACGCCATCGGCAGCAGCGACAGCGGCTTTTCGCAGGGCGTGGTTGACAGCGGCACTACGCTCACCGTCTGGTTTGCGCGCTCGCCAAAGCCGGACTGGGTCGATATTCACACCAGCTTGAATGGCGGCGCCCAGCAGAACGTCAGCATGGCCTACAGCGGCGCGCGCCACGAAGTAACGCTGCCGGTCGCCTCGGGCGCGGCGGTTTCGCTGGCCTACAGCTTTACCTACATGACATCGACCGGAGCGCGCGACGCCACCGGCTTTAGCTGGACGCGCGGCGCTGCGGGCGGCACCGTCGCCACGCCTGCCATTACGCCGGGCGGCGGCACGTTCAGCGCGGCCCAAAGCGTCACCCTTAGCACCAGCACAGCCGGCGCGGTGATCCGCTACACGCGCGACGGCAGCACGCCGAGCGCCGCGTCCACGCTGTATGGCGGCGCCTTCAGCGTGGCCGCGCCGGGCGCCACGGTCAGGGCGATTGCGCTCAAAAGCGGCATGAACAATTCGGCAATCGCAGCCGCCGTTTTCACCATCACTGCCGGCGGCGGCGACACCTTTACGCAGGGCGTGGCCGAAGATGGCGCCACTGCGCGCGTCTGGTTCGCGCCCGCCTGGAGGCCGACCACGCTCATCGCGCACAGTTACGTCACCGGGCGCGACGGCGTGCAGAGCGCCCAGCGCGACGAAAACATGAGCTACGACGCGGCCCAAAAGCGCTGGCAGGCAAGCGCCCTGAGTCCGCTGTCCACCGGCGCAAAAATATCGTATATGTTCACCTATTCCGCGCCGGCCGGCGGCAACAAGGATAGCGCCTGGTACAGCTATAACATTTGCGGCGACGATGCGCCTGATTCGCCGACTTGCCCGAGCCCGGTGGCCAAGCCCGTATTGTCACCGGCGGGCGGCGTGTATGCCACGCAGCAGAGCGTGAACCTGGCGCTGCCGGCCGGCTCGGTGGCAGACACGAAAATCTACTACACCCGCGACGGCAGCGCGCCAACGCTCGCCTCGTCCCTATTCGTGGCAGGTTCACCCATCCTCGTTGCCAGCGCCATGACGATCAACGCCATCGCCGTGCGGCCCGACTTGCAGCAGTCGCGCCGCGCCAGCGCCACCTACGACATCGCGCCGGCCTGCAGCCAGACCCCGGCCGGCTGCACGGTGGCCGCGCCAACGCTGTCGCATGCGTCGGGCAGTTACGCGACCCAGATCGGCGTCAACATGCTCACCGCAACGCCGGGCGCGACGATCCACTTCACCCGGGATGGCACCACGCCGACGCGCACCTCGCCGCAGTTCAACGGCGCCGTGTGGCTGGCCAAGTCGCCCGAGTTCGGCGACACCTTCACGCTCAAGGCGCTCGCGACCAGGGACGGCAAGGATTCGGCCGTGGTGTCGCGCACCTACACCATTACCAACAACGCGCAATCGGCATGGAACGGCATGACCACTTTTACCGTTGTCAACGGCACCGGCGGCAAGTACACGGACGACAAAGTCTTTTGGGTCATCATCGGCAAGGACTGGGTGACAGGCCAATACGTGCGCGCGGACCAGGGCGGCAAACTGGTGCCGGTCAGCGAAGCGGACAACACGATTGCCATTCCCGGGCGCGAGAAGGGCTACGCCAATTACGGCGTCAGCCTGGCGCAGGCGAAATCGGTCACGATCCCGGCGATCGAGTCGGCGCGCATTTATATGAGCGTTGGCAAACCGGTGCTGGTGCAGATCAACCGCGACATCAACGGCAAGACCGGCTACGCGGGTCCGGACCTGGAAAACAGCAGCGACCCGAATCTGAACACCACCTTTGATTTCGGCGAATTCAACATCAACCGCGCGCGCCCGGCCAGCGACTATCCCGGCATTTTTGTCAACACCAGCCGGGTCGACATTTTCGGCTTTCCGCTCAAGCTGCGCGTGACCGGTCTTGACGGCTATGACGCCACCGTCGGCGAGACCTTGCTCGAGACGCGCGAGCAGATCTTCGCCCGCTTCATCCTTGAGACGCCGGCCGAATTTGCGGGCCTGGCAAAAGCGCCCTATGCGCCATACCGCATCATGGCGCCGGCGCACGGCACCTTCAACGATGGCCTGAACGTCACCACCGGCGCCCAGGACAAGCCGCGCGGCGACAACGCAGCCTACCTGGACGCGTACATCAGCGACATCTGGAACAAGTATCGCAACGAAAACCTGGTGCTCAAGGTAGGCGCCTGGCCAACCTTTACCGGCCGCGTGGGTCTGGACGATGTGTTCACCTTCAGCGACGGGGTGGACACGTACAAAATCTACGGCAAGCCGAGCACCACCGAAGTCATGCTGGGTAACGGCGTGCTTGACGACGCCACCGGCACCACGCCCAACACGCCCAAGCACGACAAGCAGCTGCAACTGCAGGCGCAGTTGTGCGCGGCGCTCAACCGGCATGTGGCCGAACAGCCGTCCGATCGCTGGTACAACGCCGATTATTTTTACCCGGCGGGCAGGCCAGCGAACTTTTTCACGAAGTTCTGGCATGGGCACAGCTTCAATGGACTGGCATATGGCTTTTCGTATGACGACGTGGGCGGACATAGCCCGTCGATCTTCACGCCGTCGCCGGTGTCGGTGACCTATACCATCGGCCAGTAGTTAGCCGGCGACGTTCGCGTAGCCGCCGGGCGCGAGCTGTATCAGACACAGTCCGTGCCCGAACGGGTCGCCCAGCGTGGCGATCCGTCCCCAGGCATGTTGGCGCACCTCGCCTTCGAGCCTGGCGCCTGCGTCCAGCGCGCGCTGCAGTGCCGCGTCCAGATCCTCCACGCAAAAATCCAGGTGTACCGGTGTCCAGTGGCGCGCATAGGTGCGCGTGGCCGCGCCTTGTGCCGTCGCGCTCGCTGCCGCCTTGGGCAGCAGGTGGATGGGCGATGACGCGCCGGCCAGTTCAGCTATCGCGCCGTTGAACAGGCGCCTGGAAAGACGCAGCCCGAGTCCCTTGGTATAGAAAGCGACCGCTTTGTCGACGTCGTCGACATCGATGTTGACATACAGCTGCATGGCGAACTCCCGCGCACTTGGAGTCGCCACTATGGCACTGCCCCAGCCAACATGGCGCGCAATCTCCCCCGGGTGAGGGTTTTACTGGGTGGAACGGGAGACCCAGTCGATCAGGGCGTCGAGGGCGGCGCGGCCGCTGCCGGCGCGCTCGCTGTTGATCATCGCCACCACAATGCACGGCTGGCCGTTGGCGTCCGGCACGTAGCCGGCAATCGCCATCACGTTGCTCAGGCCGCCCGTCTTGATGCGCGCGCGCTCGTAGGCGGGGCTGTCTTTCAGACGCCGCCGCATGGTGCCGTCGATACCGGCAATGGGCAGGCTGGACTGGAATTCCGGCGCCCATTTGCTGCGCAGCCCGGCTTGCAGCACGCCAGCCATTTGCAAGGCGCTGATTTTTTCGGTGCGCGACAGCCCGGAGCCGTTCTCCAGCACCAGGCCGCCATCGTTGATGCCCTGCTTGCGCATCCAGTTGCGGATTGCCAGGTCGGTGCGGCTGACAGTGGGTTGCGCCGGACTCGCCGGTGCCGGATGGCTGCCGGCCACAAGATCGGCTTCCAGGCTCCCCAGGCTCAAGAACACGGTGCGCGCCAAGGTATTGTCGGACGGCTTGTTGATGTCGCGGACTACTTCGGGCAGGCTGCGCGAGACGTGCTCGGCCAGCAAGCGCGCGTCGGCCGGCATGGCCGCGTCCAGCCCCGGGCCGGTGACTTCGCCGCCCAGCTGCTTCCACACCTGGCGTACCAGGCGGTCGACATAATCCTGCCGGTCCAGCACGTTAATGCTGTTGCCGCGCGCGCAGTTTTTTGGAAAGGTGCCCACAAGCCGGATGCGGATCTTGCCGTCCGCCTCGCGCACCACCTGCGGCTGCTTCCAGCCGTCTTCCCATTTGGCGCAGTCGGCGTCGATCAGCGTGAAGCCCGATTCGATGGTCACCCGGTCCAGCTGTGGCTGCATCGCAACTTGCACCGCGGCGGCGCTCGAGCGCATGTCGATCAGCAGCATGTTCTTGTTGACCAGCAGCGCGTCCGGAATCACGTTGTAATAGGCGTCGGGCGACGCGTCAAACGGCGGCACGCCAAGGTCGCTGCGCGCCGGGTTGAACAGCTGGCGGTCCTGCACCAGGCGGCCATCGATCTTGCGCACGCCCTGGTTGCGCAGCGCTTGCAGCATGCCGGTCAGCGCTTCGCCGGTCAGGTCGGCGTCGGCCCCGCCTCGCAAAATCAGGTCGCCCATCAGGGTGTCTTGCACCACGGGGGCCGCGCTACGCAGCTCGGTGCGGCCGCGAAATGCCGGGCCGAGCTGCTCCAGCCCCACCAGCGTGGTGAGCAGCTTGATGGTGGAGGCCGGCTGCATGGCGCGCTCGGCAAAGTGCGACACCAGCGCCGTATCGCCGCGCAGCACCAGCACGGCAATGGCGTCTTCCGGGATCTTGCTCGCCGCCAGTTGCTGGACAACGGGTGGCGGCAACTGCGCCCGGACGGCAGCGGCGCAGGCAAGCAGGACGGCAAGGACCAGGGGTCGCAGCATGCGGTTCATCCAAAAAACAGGTAAGCGACGCCAATTGCAGCGCAGATGCCGGCAAAGTCGGCAATCAGGCCCGCCGTGATCGCGTAGCGCGTGCGCTTGATGCCGACCGAGCCGAAATACAGCGCGACGATATAAAACGTGGTGTCGGCCGAGCCCTGGAAAATGCAGGCCAGGCGGCCGACAAAGGAGTCGACGCCGTAGGTTTTCATGGCGTCGATCATCATCGCTTTCGAGCCACTGCCCGACAGCGGTTTCATCAGCGCGGTCGGCAGGGCCGGGATGAATTCGGTGCGCAAACCCAGGTTCACAAACAAGGTGTCCAGGAAGCCGACAATAAAGCCCAGCACGCCCGAATTGCGGATGACGCTGATCGCCACCAGCATGCCGACCAGGTAGGGAATGATGGTCAGCGAGGTCTGGATGCCGCCCTTGGCCCCTTCGATAAAGGCGTCATACACGTTCTCGCCCTTGCGCATGCAGCCGACGATGAAAATGATGATGATCGAGAACAGGATCAGGTTGCTCGATACCTTGGACACCAACTCGATCTGCGGCTTGGTCAGGTATTGCGTAAAGTAAAAAATAAGGGCGCAGATAGCAGCCGTCATGCCGCCCAGCCAGCCCAGCACGACGCGATTGAGCAGGTTGATGCGCTGCTTGATCGATACCACCACGATGCCGGTTACGGTGGCGACATAGGTGGCGATCATGCACGGGATAAAAATGTCGGACGGATCGGCCGCGTGCAGGATCGCGCGCTGCGCCATGATGGCCAGTGGAATCAGGGTCAGGCCCGAGGTATGCAGCACCAGAAACATGATCTGGGCATTGCTCGCTTCTTCCTTGATGGGGTTGAGCGTCTGCAAGCTTTCCATCGCCTTCAAACCGAAGGGCGTGGCAGCGTTGTCCAGGCCGAGCAGGTTGGCCGAAAAGTTCATCACCATGTGGCCGGTGGCCGGATGGTCTTTCGGCACGTCGGGGAAGATGCGCGAGAAAAACGGGGAGATCACGCGCGCCAGCCAGCCCACGGCGCCCGCCTTTTCGCCAATGTTCATGATGCCCAGCCACAAGGTCATCACGCCGGCCAGCGGCAGCGCAATGTCCATGACGCCCATCTTGGCGGACTCGAAGGTGCCGTCGATAATTTTTTTGAAAATCTCGGTGTCGCCCAAAAACAGCCACTGCAGCAGCGCGGCCACGAAGCCGACCAGGAAAAAGCCAGACCAGATGTAATTAAGTGCCATGTCGCTACTATCTATAAAGTAAGTGTGCCAATGGTGCAGCGTGAGTATAGGCGTAGCTTGCCAGTAATTGATGAATGTATGCAGTTTCGGTATGTAAAAAATTGAGACGGGGCACGGGCTCGCATATCATGTGGCGACTACCTCAGGGACCGACCATGCCGATCAGCCGCCGTTTTGCCGCCCTCCTCATAGCTGCCACCACCGCTGCCGCCGCCTTTGCCGCAGCGCCCCCGTCGCAGGCCGCGGACAAGGTCTTGCACACCTACCTGACCACCAGCGAAACGGGACTGGACCCGGCCGTGGCGTCCGACCTCGCCAGCCTGAGCGTGCTTGAAAACCTGTTCGATCCGCTGCTGCGCTATGACTATCTGCAGCGCCCTGTCGCACTGCGCGGCAATACGGCCGCTGGCTTGCCTGTGACTGGCGAGCACGGCCTGACGTATACCTTCAAGCTCCGTCCGGGAATTTATTTCACCGCCGACCCCGCCTTCAAGGGCCAGCAGCGCGAGTTGACCGCAGCCGACTATGTTTACAGCTTGCAGCGGCTGTACGACCCGGCGCTCAAGTCGCCCTGGCTGTCGCTGTTCGAGGGCAAGATCGCCGGCGATGAAGCACTCAAACAAAACTTCAGCTACGCCACCCGGATCGCTGGCCTGCAGGCAATCGACCGCTACACGCTGCGCATCCGTCTGTCCAAGCCGGACAATAATTTCCTGTTTTACCTGGCCACGCCCGCCGCCGGCGTGGTGGCGCGCGAAGTGATTGACGCCTATCCCGGCCAGGCCGGCAACCATCCGGTGGGCACCGGCCCTTTCATGGTGGGCGAGTGGAAACGCAGCGACAAGATCGTGCTGCTGGCTAACCCGCAGGCGTCGCCGAAGCCTTTGCTGGACCGGGTGGAGATCAAGATTGCCGAAGAATTCCAGGGCCGCGTGCTCGGCTTTCTCAAGGGCGATTACGACTACCTCGAGCAGGTGCCCGAATCGATGACCGACATGGTGATCAGCAACGGCAAGCTCAAGAGCGATCTGGCCGCGCGCGGCATGCAACTGACCCGCTTTCCCGTGCTGCAGACCTATTACATGTGGATGAACATGGAAGACAGCGTCATCGGCGGCTACACCAAGGAAAAAGTGGCGCTGCGGCGCGCCATTGCGCTCAGCTACAACAGCGAGGAAGATATCAGCCTGCTCAAAAAAGGCTTTGCGCTGCGCGCCGAGTCGCCGCTGCCGCCCAATGTGCTGGGCTACGATCCGGCCTACCGCAGCCCCGTGTCGTACAACAAGGCAATGGCGCAGGCCTTGCTGGAGCGCTTCGGCTACCGCCAGCGCGATGCGGACGGCTTTCGGCGCGGCCCGCAAGGCGAAGCGCTCACTTTGAACATGCACAGCGAAGCGACGGTCGGCGGGCGATTGCGCGACGAACTGTGGCGCAAAAACCTGAATGCCATCGGCTTGCGCGTGGCGTTCAAGACCGACAAGAAGCCGGAGATCATCAAGGCGTCGCGGCTGGGCAAGGTGCAAATGTTCGAAAGTAACTGGATTGCGGATTTTCCCGATGGCGACAATTTCTACCAGTTGTTGTACGGACCCAACAGCGGACGCGCCAACTATGCGCGCTTCAACCTTCCCGCCTACAACCAGCGCTACGAGCAGGCACGCGCGCTGCCCGATTCGCCGGCGCGCCAGGCCCTGTATGGCGAGATGAATCAGCTGATCCATGCCTACAACCCATGGGTGCCGCTAACCCATCCTATCTCGGCCGATATCCGCCATCCGTGGCTTAAAAACTACGTTCGCCACCCGGTGGAATTGACCACCTGGCGCTATCTCGATATAGATGTTGACCAACGCCAGCGCGCGCTCCAGCGCCAGTAAAGCGTCCTGTGGCGTGCGCCATTGCTGAAATCGGCATGTCATATTTGTCGGTATTGTCAAAACTGAAGGAGGACTGCCGTGAAGTTGACCAAGCTCGCGCACGTGATCGCCCTGATCGGCATTGCCGGATCGGCCGTCGCCCAGGAGGCGGCGCCCATGGAGCGCGTTGAAATCACCGGCAGCAGCATCAAGCGCATTGCCCGCGAGGGTGCGCTGCCGCTGGAAATCATTTCGCGCCGCCAGCTTGAGGAGCAAGGCATTGTCAACGCCGAACAATTGATCGCCACCCTCAACGTGAATGGCAACGGGTCCGACAACCTGGCCAGCAATGCCGACGTGACCTCGGGCGCCCAGCGCGGCAACAACGGCGCCTCGTCGGCCAATCTGCGCGGCCAGGGATCGGACAATACCTTGATTTTGCTCAATGGCCGGCGCGTGGCGACTCACGGCATGAAAGCGTCCGCGGTCGACCTCAATGCCATTCCCTTTGCGGCCGTCGAGCGGGTCGAGGTGCTCAAGGATGGTGCCTCGGCCATTTACGGCACCGACGCGATTGGCGGCGTCATCAACTTCATTCTCAAGAAAAACTACAAGGGGCTCGAAGCGCAAGCCTTTACCGACGTCACCGAAGCGGGCGGCGGCAACATCACCCGCTACCAGGTCACGGGCGGTTTTGGCGACCTGCAAGAGCAGGGCTACAATTTTCTGCTGGCCGCTTCCACCAGCAAAAACAAGGCCTTGCGGGGCGACCAGCGCGACTTCGTCAACACCTTCCAGCCCGAGCGCGGCCTCTCGCCCGACACCCGCGGCGCGCCGTTTGCCAATGTGTTTGCCACCACGCTTGGTGACACGATTTTCAGCCGCCGCAGCAACACCGGCCCCACGCTGGCCGGCGGCACCCAAGGCTACTCGGCCGTGAGCCTGCTCGACTTGCCCCGCGGCGCCGGCTGCGCCTCGGTTGACGGCATGGGGCCGTACGATGAAAAGCTGTGGGACACAGCCTCGGCCGCCTATGGCTGCGCCTACGACACGGGCCGCGCGGCGGTGCTGCAGCAACCCGTCAAGAACGACAATTTTGTCGCGCGCGCCACTTTTGACCTCAAAGGCCACAACTTGTTTGCCGAAGTAGTGGGTTCGCAGACCGATGTGGCCAAGCGCTTTTCGTCCAACCAGGTGTCGCCGGGCGCGCTTACCTTCCCGGCGAGCTCGTTTTACCCGTCCACTGGCGCGGCCTACAACGCGGTGTTCAATCAGCTCGTGGCCGTGTTCCCGTCCATTGCCGCCAACCGCGGCTTGCCGATCGCCTACCGCTGGCGCTGCATGGATTGCGGCAACCGCGAAATCGTCACCGAGAGCCGAGCGGGACGCGTGCAGCTGGGCGCCGACGGCCAGTTCGGCCGTTTCGACTACAAGGCGGGGCTGGGGCGTGCCTTCAGCGAATCGGAGTCGACCTTGGGCCAGGGCTACAACTACACGGCGGCGCTGGCTGCGGCGCTGGGCACCGACGTCATCAACCCCTTTCTTGCGCCCGGCGAGCGGCAGTCGCAAGCCGCACTGGATTTGATCAACAGTACCTCGGCGGCGGGGGTGGTGCTGTATGGCGGGCGCACCACCACCACCACCTTCGACGCGTCGCTGTCGGGCGACATTTACAAGCTGCCGGCGGGCGCTGTCATGGCGGCGGTGGGCATGGACATCCGCAAGGAAGCGTACAAATTCAATGGCGACCTGCGCGCCGCAACTACGCGCCCGGTGATTCTGAATGCGCCCTTCGACGACGTCAACGCCCTCGACAAGGTCAGCCGCACCATCCGCGCCCTGTATGCAGAAGTCCTCATTCCCGTTACGCGCGCGCTGGAACTGACTGCCGCCGTGCGGCGCGACGACTATTCGGACTTTGGCGTGACCGTCAACCCCAAGGTCTCGTTTCGCTACCAGCCGATCGAGCAGGTGCTGTTTCGCGGCTCGTACAACGAAGGCTTTCGCGCGCCATCCTTCAGCCAGCTGTTCGGCGGCCGCACCGAATCGGCGTATGTGGGGCGCGACCTGGCCGACCCGGCCACCTGCGCCAGCGGCAAGGTAGACAGCACCGTGGCCGGCTGCGCAGCGGCCAACCCCGTCATCCTCACGGGCGGGCGTGCCACGCTGGCGCCGGAAACGGCCAAGCAGGGATCGATCGGCGTGGTGTTCGAGCCGATGCCGGCCTTCTCGGCCAGCCTGGACCTGTGGGAGATCCGCAAGAGCGACACCATTCGCGCGCTGCCGCTGTCGACCATGCTGGCCAACTACGCCTTGATCCCCGAGCGTTTTGAGCGCGACGCGGCCGGGACGCTGGTCTCCATCGACCAGCGTTTCGCCAACACCGGTTCGAGCATCACGCGCGGCATCGAAGCGGGCGCGCGCACCAACGGCAAGCTGTGGGAAGGCGCGTGGGGAGCGGGCATCGACGGCTCCTACCTGCTGCGCAAAAAGAACCGGCCCGTGCCCGACGCGCCTTTCGGCGGCAGCGAGGTGGGCGTGTTCACCTTTACCGGCGACCTGGGGCTGAAGTGGAAGCACACCGCCTACGTCAGCTACAAGCGCGGCAACTGGAGCGGCCTGTTCCAGAACATCTACCGGCGCGGCTACCAGGACCAGGTGCTGCCCGGCGTCGCCAGCGGGCGCGTCACCCCGGCAAACTACGATCCCAAGGTGGATGCGTACTCGATCTTCCACGCCAGCGCCACCTGGAGCGCCATCAAGAACCTGACGCTCACGGTCGGCGTCAAGAACCTGTTCGACAAGGATCCGCCGTTCGCGATCACTTACGACAGCAATACGGGCGCGGGCAGCTCGTGGGAGCCGCGCGTGGCCGACCCGCGCGGACGTTCTTTCACCCTGATGGCGAACTATAAATTCCTCTGAGTGCTATAGTCGGCCCGGTGGCAGGCACGCGCCTGCCACCGGGCTTTTTTTTGTCTTTTTTTAGACGTTTTACGGCAGGCAGCCATGTCCAGCAGCGAGAAGATCACACGGCGCGCGTTCGCCGCACTGGCGGCAGCGGCGGCTGGGGCTTCGGCGCTGCCGGCCGCAGCGCATGCGCCTTCGCGCGCCGTGCACAGACGCCTCATCAAGCCGCCGCGCCTGCGTTTTGGCGACACCATCGCGCTGGTGGCCCCCGGCGGGCATACCGATGACGAGGCGATTCGGCGTGCAGTGCACAAGATCGGGCAGCTTGGCTTTCGGGTGCGCGAAGGCGCCCACCTGCGCGCCGTGCATGGCAATTATGCCGGCTCGGTGCAGCAGCGCTGCGACGACCTGCACGCCATGTTTCGCGACCCCGACGTCAAGGCCATCTGGTGCATCCGGGGCGGCTCGGGTTGCATCTCTCTGCTGTCCTCGCTCAACTACCGGCTGATCCGGGCCCACCCGAAGATCCTGATTGGTTACTCGGACATCACTGCCTTGCACCTGGCGATCCACCGGCACGCGGCGCTGGTGACGTTTCATGGCCCGGTGGCCGGGTCCGGGCCGTCCGACTACACCAACACGCACATGCTGGCCGTGCTGATGGAGCCGCAGCCAACATATACCATTCCGATGGCGCTTGAGAACGCGGCGCGCGCGCTGGCCGAACCGCAGTACGCGGTGCGCACCGCCAGCCACGGGCAGGCCAGCGGACGGCTGATCGGCGGGAATTTGAGCCTGGTCAGCGCGCTGGCCGGAACGCCGTATGCGGCCGACTTCAGGGGCGCGCTGCTGTTTCTCGAGGAAGTGAACGAAGCGCCGTACCGGATCGACCGCTGGATGACGCAGCTCGATTTGGCAGTCGGGTTACGCCGTGCTGCGGCGGTGATGGTGGGTATCTGCGAAAACTGCGTGCCCAATGACGGCGAGACCTCGCTCACGCTCGCCGAGACGCTCGACATTCATCTCAAGGCGCTGGTGGTGCCGGCGGTGAGCGGTTATTCGTTTGGGCATATCCGGCACCAGTTCACGCTGCCGATGGGGATCATGGCGCGCCTGGACACGCTTAGGCAGACCGTGACGCTGCTCGAGCCAGCCGTGACCTGACCCATATAGATTCTCATACCGTAGGGCGCAAAAGCGCAGCGCATTGCGCCGTTGCGTCGCCGACGGCTCATGGCGCAATGCGCTGCGCTTTTGCGCCCTACGGTTTCAATGCGAAACGATCTGCGACAGGACGGAATACGCCGGCCCGGTCTGCGGCTGTTCCAGCAATACCGTCAGCTCCGAGAACGTGCACATCATCGTCACCACGCTGATTTTATTCCACGCCAGCTTCTTGAGTACCGCGTGGTAAATCCCCGGTGTCTTGAGCGTTTCGGGATTCAGGCGCAAGGTCAGCGCCGTCAAGTTGTCGACCCGCGCGATATGGCGCTCGGTGACAAAGGCCGACTCCACCACGTTCATCAAGGGACGGCTGCACACCACCAGCATTTCGTGCACGCCGCGGGTGACGGAGACAAACCGGTCTGGATGGCGTTCGGCGAGCGCCAGCAGCTTGCGCTGGCACTCGTTGCTGTTGTCCGAGAGGCGGTAGGTGACCAGGGTCAGTTCGGTGCGCGTGGTTAGTTCGCCCATGCGCGGCGCGAGCATGATCGGCTTGACTTCGCCCGGCTGCGGCATGCGTTCGGACAGGCGCCGCAGCGCCATCACGACGGCCGCCTGGCCGACGGGCTTCCACAAGTCCGATTCCAGCTGGGGGCGCAGCTGGCGCGCCAGCTCCGAGAGGTTAATCAGTCCGAGCGACATTCCCTCGGTCAGAAACGCAGATTCCGACACTATTTGCTCGACTTTGGTGGCGATCGAAAGCATGTCTTTTCAGTCCTCAAATGGAGACGGCTCCGCTGGTCCGCGCAGCGTGCAAAGTCACTGGGACGTGGCATGCCGCCAGAGAGTGGCGCCTGGTTACCGTGGGTGCATTGATGGAAGCGCAGGCCGGCGTACCGGCGGCTACGCCCTAGCTGGACCTGGAAACGTTCGAGGGATACTGTCGCAAGCCGATCGGCGAAGGTGGTGATAAATAGTCGTACCGAGTTGATGAAGACGTCATGTTTTTCCCGTTAACTAAAGTGCGCTGTCTACGGAGTGTGCCCCGTGCGCTTTTTATCAATGTCGCCTGCATATGTATTGCGGCAACTTGATTTGAGTGTAGTCCGCTTCTTAGGAAAAACGCAATCGAATTGATGGTGCAAATCTATCGAATTGTTTCATTTCCGCACGGCTGGCTGTCATTACGGAAAAGACTAATTGTCATAAAACATTGTCATATTGATCTAGATCAACAAAACATTCGCAATGCAATTGCCAACATTACTATCTAGTTGCAATGTAAAAATGTCTATAACTGAACACATTGCATTGACCTGACTCAATTGATTAGTTTTGTTGACTTGCGCCATTGTTGGGAACAATATCAAATCCCTCGCGTTCTCCGGATCACAAAGCTGGCGCACTCGGGTAGCCGCCACGCTCAAGTGGCACTATAAAAATCACATACAACAATGATTATTCTTGGAGCAATAATGAACTTTCGGAAAACAATTCTTGCCGCATCGATCGCAGTCGTCCCACTGTTGATGGCCAATGCAGCGATCGCTGCCGGCCCGATGATGGCAGCACCAGCAGCTCAAGCGTCTCCACAAGAAAACGCTACGCTGGTTGCGAAACTGGCCGCCACCCGCGGCGCGCACGGCCTCGACCAGAACCATGGCTTTGCCGTGGCAGCCCAGCACCCAGGTGCGGCCGGCGAGAAGATCACCCGCGCAGCACACACCTACAAGGGCGTGCGCGTATGGAAGTCGGAGTCGGTAGTCGTCACCGACGCATCGGGCAACATCGTCAGCGAGTCCTCGTCGGACCGCCGCGCAGGCCTGGGTAACGGTTCGGCCAACACGCTGGGCGCTGGCACCGGCGACTTCGATGTCAAGCCTGCCATCGCCGGCACCGCCGCGATCGACACCGTCGTGCGCAAAGTCGCACCGGGCGCGTCGCACCACGCGCCGCCGAGCGCTGAACTGATCATCTTCCCGATCATCTCGCAAGTGCGCGTTGCCGGCGCCGAAGGCAAAACCGAAGCCGAACTCAATGCAGTCGATGTCGTTGAAAAAGTCACCGGCTACGAGCTGGCCTACGTCGTCAAGACGCGCATGACCAAGGGCGACAAGGCGATCTACCATGACAGCATCGTCAGCGCCAAGTCCGGCAAGATCCTCAAGCAGTGGACTTCGCTGCAAACCGTGGTCGGCACCGGCAAGAGCCAGTACAACGGTTCCGTGCCAATCAACACCACGCTGTCGGGCACGACTTACAGCATGAAAGACGCATCGCGCGGCACGGGCGGCACCTACGGCGGCATGGCCATCACCAACGCCAACCACACCACCAGCGCCGGTTCGATCTACACCAACACCACCAACACCTGGGGTGACGGCCTGCAGTACGTTGCCGGCGGCAGCACCACCAATGCCAACGGCCAGACCGCGGCCGTGAACGCCATGTGGGGCCTGATGAACACCTACGACACGCTGAAAAACGTGCTCGGCTGGTCTTCGCTTGACGGTAACAACACCGCGACCTACATCGCCGCGCACGTCAACACCGCCTACGACAATGCCTACTACAGCGACACCTGCAAGTGCATGTTCATCGGCGACGGCGGCACCGGCTTCAACAGCCTCGGTTCGATCGACGTGATCGGCCACGAAATGGGCCACGGCGTGACCGATGCCACTTCCGGCCTGATCTACGATGGCGAATCGGGCGGCCTGAACGAGTCGAACTCGGACATCACCGGCGAAATGGTGGAAGCCTATGCACGCGCAGGCGGCACCGGCACCAGCATTCCTGCCACCGGCAACGACTGGATGATGGGTAAAGAGATCGCCAAGGATGGTCAGCCATTGCGCTGGCTGTACAAGCCAAGCCTTGACGGCAGCAGCCCGAACGCCTGGAGCAGCTCGATCAGCGGCATCGACGTCCACCTGAGCAGCGGTCCTAACAACCGCATGTTCTACTTCCTGTCGCAAGGCTCGAACGCGACGTCGTCGTCGAACTACTACTCGCAGTACCTGACCAAGCAGCCGCTGGCGATGACCGGTATCGGCAACGACAAGGCGTTCCGTATCTGGTTCAAGGCCAACACCACGCTGTTTACCGCCTCGACCAACTACGCCGATGCACGCACCAAGGTGCTGGCAGCTGCGAACTCGCTGTATGGCGCAGGCAGCAAGGAATCGATCGCCGTCCAGCGTGCCTACGCTGCGATTAACGTCGGCGCCGACGTCCCTGAAACCCCAATTGGCGGCGCATTGACGATTTCGTCGCAGCCAGCCAGCAAAACCGTCACCGCCGGTTCGGCCGCGTCGTTCTCGGTCACCGCGACCGGCGGCACCGCGCCGTACAAGTACCAGTGGACGCGCGGCGGCGTAGCAATTGCCGGCGCAACGTCGGCCACGTACAGCCTGACCGCGCAAGCGAGCGACAACGGCGCCGTGTTCGCTGTCAAGGTGACCGATTCGGCCACCTCGCCAACGACGGCAACGAGCTCGAACGCCACCCTGACGGTCGGCACCACGCCTCCTCCAGGCGGCGAACGCATCGTCAACGGCGGCTTTGAAGTCGGTACCGCTCCTTGGGCCGGCACCACCGGTGTGATCGGCGCGTACGCCGGCCAAAGCGCAGCCGACGGCACCCGCTTCGCCTGGCTTGGCGGTAACGGTGCAACCGCGACCGAAACGCTGACCCAGTCGTTCTCGATTCCGTCGACCGCAGCTTCGGCCAACCTGACGTTCTCGTTGCACATCGATACGGCAGAAACGACCACCAGCACGGCTTACGACAAGCTGGTAGTGACGGTGAAAAACTCGGCTGGCACCACGCTCGGCACCCTGGCGACCTATAGCAATCTGAACAAGGCTGCCGGCTACCAGACCCGTTCGTTCAGCCTGCTGGCCTACAAAGGCCAGACCGTCACGCTGTCGTTTGCAATGACGGAAGATTCGTCGCAGCAAACCTCGTTCGTGGTTGACAAGGTCAGCGTGCTGACGAACTAAGTTCTTGTTGGGAAGGGGCCGATCCTGGCCCCTGTTTCACTGCCCTTGTTTCAGATAGCTCCGGCCTTGGCCGGGGCTATTTTCGTTTCTGGGGTACCCGTTTCGCCAAACTGATGTGGCACAATCGGACTACCGACCAATAAAAAAGGACCACCCATGGCAAGTATCAAAGGTTTCCTGCTGCAGGCAGCGTTCGCCGCGCTGTTGACTACCCCGCTGGCCCAGGCCCAGCCCCCGTCCCCGCACGCGACGGCCAAGCCGCAGCAATACCTGTACATGCTGCGCGTGGCCGCCCATCTGCAGGACCAGTCGAAATGGAGCGACAAGGAAAAGGCCGCGGCGGCCAGGCACTTCGAACGGCTGAAAAAAGCTACTGCCGAGGGCAAGGTGATTCTCGCCGGGCGCACCACAGAAGCGCTCGACAAGACATTCGGTCTGGTGATCTTTGAAGCGGACAGCGAAGCTGCCGCCAAGGCATTCATGGAAGGCGACCCGGCGGTCATGGCCGGCGTGATGACGGCCACCTTGCATCCCTACTCGGTGGCCCTTGAGCGCAAGCGCTAAGTCAGATCTTGCGCGTCATGAAGGTGTGGGCGAGCGATGTGCCGTCGATGCGGAACAGGTCCGCCATCTCGCCGGTGCGGGTGAAACCGCAGCGCGCATAAAGGGCGATGGCCGGTGCGTTCGCCGACAGCACGTCCAGATCGATCCATGCGATCTTCTGGTCCCGGGCCCATGCTGCGGCCACGCCGACCAGCTGCGCGCCCAGACCTTGCTGGCGGTGGTCGCGGTGCACGCCCATGCCCAGCAGGGCGCGGTGCGCGGATACGGCCTCAGGACGGGCGCGCAAGTCCACGTGGCCGGCAATGCTGCCATCGGTGGCAAACGCCAGCCACGGCCGGCGCCAGCCAGGCTGGCCCACCGGGATGCCGATGCCATTGCGCATACCCGCTTGCGTCTCTGGCGGCAAGCCTGATGCGCTGCGCGGCATCGGCATGAACAGTGCGGTGCCGTCCCTGCCGTTGTCCGACAAATGGTCGTTCAGGTACGCGAAAAAGGCCGGCAGATCGGCGCCGGTGGCGGCGCGAATCGGGTACGTCATCGGGCTCGTTCGCGCGTCACAGCGCGCGCGCAATCAGGATTTTCTGGATGTCGCTGGTGCCTTCATAAATCTGGCACACGCGCACATCGCGATAGATGCGCTCGACCGGGAAGTCGCTCACATACCCGTAGCCGCCGTGAACCTGGATCGCGTCCGAGCAGACCCGTTCGGCCATTTCGGAGGCGAACAGCTTGGCCATCGCCGCCTCTTTCAGGCATGGCAGGCCGGCATCCTTCATCGATGCCGCATGGGCGATCAACTGGCGCGCCGCTTCGATTTGGGTGGCCATGTCGGCCAGCCGGAACTGCACCGCCTGGTGCTCGAAGATCGCCTTGCCAAAGCTCTCGCGCTCGCGGGCATAGGTAAGCGCCGCCTCGTAGGCCGCGCGCGCCATGCCGACCGCCTGCGAGGCGATGCCGATGCGTCCACCTTCCAGGCCCGACAGCGCGATCTTGTAGCCCTGGCCTTCAAGGCCGATCAGATTTTCAAGCGGGATGCGGCAGTTCTCGAACAGGATCTGCGCGGTGTCCGACGAGTGCTGGCCCATCTTCTGTTCCAGGCCTGCCACGATATAGCCGGGGTTGGAGGTCGGCACCCAGAACGCGCTGATGCCTTTCTTGCCGGCCGCCTTGTCGGTCACTGCCAACACAATCGCCACATCGGCGTATTTGCCGCTGGTGATGAACTGCTTGGTGCCGTTGATGACGTACTCGTCGCCGTCGCGCACGGCAGTGGTGCGCAGCGCCGACGCATCGCTGCCGGTGTGCGGCTCGGTGAGCGCAAAGGCCCCCAGCATCTGGCCCTGGGCCAGCGGACGCAGCCACTTTTCCTTCTGCGCGTCGTTCGCGTACATCATCGCGATCGAGCACACCGGGCAGTTGTTGACCGAGATGATGGTCGAGGTGCCGCCGTCGCCGGCCGCAATTTCCTCGAGCACCAGCGCCAGCGACACATAGTCCAGGCCCGCGCCGCCCAGTTCCTCGGGCACGGCCACGCCAAAGGCGCCCAGGGCAGCCAGTTCCTTGAGCTCGTCCTTGGGGAAGTAGTGTTCCTTGTCCCAGCGGGCCGCGTTGGGCGCCAGGCGCTCCTGCGAAAAGGTACGCAATGCGTCGCGGATCATCTGGTGTTCGTCGGTCAGTATCATGGGTCTCGTTTTCTGTGGCTGTGGCAGTGGCTTACCAGGGTATTGGGGTGCCGTCGTAGTTCAAAAATGTGCCGTTGGCGGCAGGGAGCGCGCCGGCCAGCGTGCTGCGCATGCCCGTTACGCTGACGTCGACCTCGAGTTCGGCGCCGGCGCCGCCCATGTCGGTCTTGACCCAGCCGGGGTGAAAGGCGATGCAGGTCGCGCCCTGGGGGCCGAAGGCGACGGCGGTGTCGGCCAGCACCGAATTCAGCGCCGCCTTGCTGGCGCGGTACAGCGTGGCATTCGAGGCGCTGCGATCGCCAATCGATCCCATGTGGGATGACAGGACCGCCAGCTTGCCGTTGGCGCTGCACACCAGCGGCGCGATGACCGGCAGCACGCGCATTGCGGCAAACACGTTGGTGTGCATGACGAGGTCGAATTCTTCCTGCGTCGGAAAGCTCGCGCGCGGGCCGAAGGCGCCGGCGTTGAAGAAGGCGACGTCGAGTTTTTCGCCGTCCAGGTTCCAGCCCAGGGCGGCGATCGATTCGGCGCTGGTGACGTCGAGCTGGTAGGCGTGGCATTCCATGGCGACGAGCTTCTTGCAGTCTTTTTCAGTGCGGGCGGTGGCGATGACGCGCCAGCCGTCGGCCTTGTACTGGCGCGCCAGTTCGAGGCCGATGCCGCGCGAGGCGCCGATGATGAGGGCTGTTGGCATAGGGTGTCCCGGTTAAAAAAAGCGTTTCGACGGCTCGTGGCGCAATGCGCTTTGCTTTTTCGCCCTACGAAAATAGATTCCCGTAGGGCGGAAAAGCGCCAGCGCATTGCGCCATGCGCCGCCCGTGGCTTACGCCATTTCGATGGCCATGGCGGTTGCTTCACCACCCCCGATGCACAGCGACGCCACGCCCTTCTTGCCGCCGGTTTTTTTCAAGGCACCCAGCAAGGTGACGATGATGCGCGCGCCGGAAGCGCCGATCGGATGGCCCAGCGCGCACGCGCCGCCATGAATATTGACCTTGCTGTGCGGGATATCCAGGTCATGCATGGCCGCCATCGGCACCACGGCAAAGGCTTCGTTGATCTCGAACAGGTCAACGTCCGACGCTTTCCAGCCGGTCTTGGCAAACAGCTTTTTCATCGCATCGACCGGCGCGGTCGTGAACAGATTGGGCGCCTGCGCAAACGTGGCGTGGCCGACGATCTTGGCGATTACTTCCAGGCCCAATTCCTTGGCCTTCGATTCACGCATCAGCACCAGCGCCGCGGCGCCGTCGTTGATCGACGACGACGAGGCAGCGGTAATGGTGCCATCCTTGGCGAACGCCGCGCGCAGCGTCGGGATCTTGTCCAGCTTGGCCTTGAGCGGGCCTTCGTCGGCTTCCACGACGGTGTCGCCGCCGCGGCTGCTCACCGTCACCGGCGCCATTTCCCACTTGAAGCTGCCGTCCTTGGCGGCGGCCTGGGCGCGCTGCACCGACGCGATCGCGAACGCATCTTGCGCTTCGCGCGTGAACGCATACTTGGCCGCGCACTCTTCGCCAAAGGTGCCCATCGAGCGGCCTTCGCCGGTCTTTTCGTTGCGCGAATAGGCGTCTTCCAGGCCGTCGTACATCATGTGGTCGAACATCATGCCGTGCCCGATGCGCTGGCCACCGCGGGCCTTGGGCAGCAGGTAGGGCGCGTTGGTCATCGACTCCATGCCGCCGGCGACGATGATGTCGGCGCTGCCGGCGACGATGGCATCATGGGCGAAGATGGTGGCTTGCATCGCGGCGCCGCACATTTTGGACAGCGTCACAGCGCCGGCCGACAGTGGCAGGCCGGCCTTGATCGCGGCCTGGCGCGCGGGCGCCTGGCCCTGGCCGGCCATCAGGCAGTTGCCCATGTAGACGTGTTCGACCAGCTTGGGGTCGAGCTTGGCGCGCTCGACCGCGGCGGCAATCGCGACCGCGCCCAGCTCATTGGCGGACTTGGATGAAAAATCGCCTTGAAAGGCGCCCATTGGCGTGCGGGCTGCGCCGACGATAACGACTGGATCATTCATTGTTCAGGTTCTCCAAATAGGTTGGCAGATTGACTGCCGGGGTGACGGTGGTTGTCGTGTGACTTGTCGTGTGACTAAAGCGGATGTGCTGCGGATACGGGAACACGTCGTCGACGTGGCCGTCCACGATGCGCTGCTTGCGCGCCTGCCAGAAGTCGCGCGTCAGCAAGTCGGCATGGTGCAGCATGAAGTACTTGCGGATCTTGGCGTTGCCCAGCAAAAAGCGGCCGAACTGTTCGGGGAAAACATCGTGCTTGCCGATCGTGTACCACGGCTCGGCCGACATTTCTTCTTCCTCGGTGCGCGCTTCGGGAATGTCGCGGAAAATGCAGTCGGTGATGTATTCGATCTCGTCGTAGTCGTAGAAGACCACGCGGCCATGGCGGGTGACGCCGAAGTTTTTGTACAACATATCGCCGGGGAAAATGTTCGCGGCGACCAATTCCTTGATGGCATTGCCGTACTCGAGGATGCCGTGTTCGATCAACGCTTCCTTGCCATCTTTTTCCGCGTTTGCCAGGAACATGTTCAGCGGTACCATGCGCCGTTCGATGTACAGGTGGCGGATGATGATGCGGTCTTCCTCGTACTCGACCAGCGATGGCGCGTGGTGCATCAGTTCGGCAATCAATTCCTCGGAAAAGCGCTCGAGCGGAAAGGCGACGTTGGAATACTCGAGCGTGTCGGCCATGCGGCCCACGCGGTCGTGGTTCTTGACCAGCAAGTATTTTTCCTTGATCTGGGCGCGCGTGGTTTCCTTGGGCGCCGGGAAAAAATCCTTGATGACCTTGAACACGTACGGGAACGATGGCAGCGCGAACACCAGCATCACCAGGCCGCGAATGCCGGGTGCGATTTCAAAGCGGTCGGAAGTGTGCTTGAGGTGCTGCAGGTAATCGCGGTAAAACAGCGTCTTGCCCTGCTTTTGCAGGCCGAGCACGGTGTAGATTTCGCTGCGCGGCTTGCGCGGCAGTAGCGTGCGCAAAAATTGCACATAGGCCGAGGGCACTTCCATGTCCACCAGGAAGTAAGCGCGCGTAAACGAAAACAGGATGGTGATTTGTTCGTGGTCGAACAGCACCGTATCGAGCACCAACTGGCCGTGGCGGTTGTGCAGAATCGGCACCACGAACGGGTATTCCCGGTTGCCGTTGATGCCCTTGCCGACAATGTAAGCGCCCTTGTTGCGGAAAAACAGGCTGGACAGTACCTGGATCTGGTGGTTGGGCTCGATGGTTTCGTTGCCGAAGAGCGCTTTCAGGCGTGCTTCCACCTGGCCGATGTCGCGGTCGAGGTTGGCAAACGGGCAGTTCAGCTGGAAATTGGTGACGATCCGTTTCAACGCGAAGCGCAGGCCATCCTTGGACGGGTAATACACGCGGTAGGTCGGCAGCAACTCCTCGGTTTCAATGTATTCGGTGGAGACGACCGGACGCACGAAGATGAAATCGTTGTGGAAATAAGTGCGGTGCAAGATGTTGCAGCAGACTGAATTGAAGAAGGTTTCGGCTAGTTCGGGCTGCTTGTGGTCGGAGAGCATGCCGATATAGTGCAGCTTGAGTTCGCGCCAGACTTCGTCGGTCAGCTCGCCATTGTCGTATTCGTCTTCGAGCAGTTGCACGCATTCCTGTACGCGCTGGTCGTAAAAGCCGATGCGCTCGCGCGCGGCCTGTTGCGCGACCACCCAGGAACCGGTTTCAAAGTGGCGCTTTGCGGTCTGGCTGGTCTGGCGGAACAGGCGGTAGTGCTTGTCGAAACCGTCGAGGATGGTGCGGGCAATATCGAACGCTATCTGGGAAGACAGCAGTTTGGGGAACGCAACTTGTGTCATCGGGCTTCTCGATAGGGACGGCTAGGGAACGGCTATTCTATAAGATGGGCTGATGCAACGGGCGGTTGAGGTCGTCGTCGGCGCTATGGCGGATTGCATCCGCCCTACGAAAGCCTTCCGTGGGGCGGATGCAATCGGCCAATGCGTCACCTTACTTGGTCTCTGAAAACAACTCGCGGCCAATCAACATGCGCCGAATCTCACTCGTGCCCGCGCCGATTTCGTAGAGCTTCGCGTCACGCCACAGGCGTCCCACAGGATACTCATTGATATAGCCATTGCCGCCCAGCGCCTGAATCGCTTCGCCCGCCATCCAGGTTGCCTTTTCGGCGCTGTACAAAATGGCGCCGGCGGCATCCTTGCGCAGGTTGCGGATCGCTTCCGGCGTCTTGGCCCGGTCGCACGCCTGGCCGACCGCGTAGACGTACGCCTTGCACGCCATCATGGTGGAATACATGTCCGCCAGCTTTCCCTGCATCAGCTGGAATTCGCCGATCGGCTGGCCGAACTGCTTGCGGTCGTGAATATACGGGACCACGGCATCCATGCACGCGGACATGATGCCCAGCGGACCGCCCGACAGCACGGTGCGCTCGAAATCCAGGCCCGACATCAGCACATTGACACCCTTGCCCAGTCCGCCGAGTACGTTTTCGGCGGGCACTTCGCAATCCTGGAATACCAGTTCGCCCGTGTGCGAGCCGCGCATGCCCAGCTTGTCGAGCTTTTGCGCGATCGAAAAGCCCTTGAAACCCTTTTCGATGAGGAATGCCGTCATGCCCTTGGGGCCGGCTTCGAGGTCGCTCTTGGCGTACACCACCAGCACGTCCGCGTCCGGGCCGTTGGTGATCCACATCTTGGTGCCGTTTAGCACCCAGCGGTCACCCTTGAAGTCGGCGCGCAATTTCATGCTCACGACATCGGAACCGGCGTTCGGCTCGGACATGGCGAGCGCGCCAATGTACTCGCCGGAAATGAGCTTGGGCAAGTACTTCTGCTTCTGTTCTTCGGTGCCGTTGCGCTTGATCTGGTTCACGCACAGGTTCGAGTGGGCGCCGTACGACAGGCCGACCGACGCGGACGCGCGCGAAATTTCTTCCATGGCAATGATGTGCGCCAAGTAGCCCATCTGGGCGCCGCCGTACTGTTCGTCGACCGTGATGCCGAGCACGCCCAGGTCGCCCATCTTGCGCCACAAGTCCATCGGGAACTGGTCGCTGCGGTCGATTTCGGCTGCACGCGGCGCGATTTCGGCGGCGGCGAACTGTTGCACGGTTTCGCGCAGTGCGGCGATGTCTTCGCCGTGGTCAAAGGTCAGGCCTGGAAGATGCAGCATTGTCGTCCTCGATGGGGTTCGGAAAAGGAAAAGTTAATCATACCGATGTTTGACGTTTACGTAAACGTAAAGCAGGCCTACGCCGTTTCGCCGTTCTTGGCCGACTCGGCCAGCATGCGCTTGCATTCATCCTCATGGGCGACGATCTCGGCCAACGCCATCTCGATATCGATCCGCTGCTGCTCGAGCGTGGCGCGCTGAGCCGCGAGCACACCGAGAAAACGGTTCATCTGCGCAACCGTATCTTTGGGAGACTCATACATGTCGACGATACTCTTGATCTCCGACAAAGTCAGCCCGAGGCGCTTGCCGCGCAGCGTCAGCTTCAGATGGGTGCGGTCGCGCGGGGTGTAGACCCGGTTGCGCCCGCCCACGCCTTCGCGCTTGGGGCAGAGCAAGCCCTGGTCTTCGTAAAAACGGATGGCGCGCGCGGTGATGTCGAATTCGCGTGACAGTTCGGCAATGGTGTAAGTACGCATGGGCAGCGGGATAGGAGCGGTTGGGGGCTGGAAAGCAAATCGCTTAGAATTGGCGCTTCGCTTCCCGTCGGGGTTCTTGTTTAGGTTCCGTTAACGTCAACGTCAAGCACATTGTAGCGCGCCCGCCGCCAGTCCGACCGAAAGATCGACCATGAACCATCTTGAAGCCCAGCTCGCCTATCCCTTTGGCGACACCGTGCCGGATATCGGCGCCGTCCTCCCCATCGCACCAGGGTTGCACTGGCTGCGCATGCCGCTGCCGTTTGCGCTCGACCATATCAACCTGTGGCTGATCGCCGACGGCCACAGCGCTGCAGCGCCCTGGTGCGCTGTGGATTGCGGGGTGGCGACTGACGCCACGCGCGATGCGTGGGAGCAAGTGCTTACTATCGAAGTCGGTGGCGCAGGCTTGTCGCGCGTGATCGCCACCCATTGCCATCCGGATCACGTGGGACTGTCGGACTGGCTGTGCAAAAAATTCAACGTCCCATTCCTGGCCACTGCCGCCGAGTATGCTTTTGCCCGCATGATGTCAGCCGCCTTGCCCGGCGTGGACGGAACCGCCGCCATCCCCCACTTCGAGCGCCACGGCCTGGTGGACATGGTGCTGCGCGACCAGATGGCCGAGCGGCGCAATTACTATCCGTCCCTGGTGCCTGCCGTTCCGCTGGCCTACACGCGCTTGCAAGATGGCGACCAGCTCGCCATTGGCGATCATTCCTGGCGCGTGATCACCGGCTTTGGCCACTCGCCCGAGCACGCGGCGCTGTATTGCGCTGCCTTGAACGTGCTCATTTCAGGGGACATGGTGCTGCCGCGTATTTCCACCAACGTCTCGGTATTCGCCATCGAGCCTGAAGGCAATCCCTTGCAGCAATATCTCGATTCGCTGGGCAAATTCAAGAATTTGCCGGCCGACACGCTGGTATTGCCGTCGCATGGGCGACCGTTCCAGGGCTTGCATACACGCATTGCGCAATTGCGCGAGCACCATGGTGCGCGCCTGGCTGAAGTCATGCAGGCTTGCCGCACGCCGCAGAGCGCCGTCGACATCGTGCCGCTGATGTTCCGCCGCCCGCTGGACGCACACACGCTGACCTTTGCGCTGGGCGAGGCGCTGGCGCACCTGCACAAGCTCTGGTTCGATGGTTTGTTGCGCCGCGTAATCGGGGACGATGGGATCATCCGATTCCATCTGACCTAAGACAAACTGTGGATTTGTGCGTGGCGCTCCGTTTTCAGATTCTCTCTACACTGAGTCCTTGGCTTTCCACGGGCGAGCCAGCGCCTGAAAACCAGGCATATATATTTGCTGAGCAACGAGTACCGAACTCCATAAGGTGTTTCGCGTCCACTTTTTTTCGCCACATTGTGACATTCGTTCCGCGTTTTTTCACAATTGGCGCTAACCTTCAAGAGACTGACTTTCATGACGTTGCGTGAAATAGTGCCACCCATGAATTCATTTAACGAACGTGAGAGTTTCAGCGAACGCTTGCAGCAAGCGCTGAAGAACGCCCATTACTCACCTGACAGTCCAACCCGCCTGGCGCGGGAATTTAACATTCGCTTCGATGGACGTCCCATCACAGTACATGCAGCCCGCAAATGGCTGGTAGGAGAGGCTATTCCCACGCAGGAGAAACTGCGCATGATCGCCCAATGGCTCGGCGTACCCGCCGAGTGGCTGCGCTTTGGCGGCGCAGAAAGTGCCGCGCCCGGCAGCGACGCGGGCAGCGCCTTGTCACGGTTTGAGTCCGCCGATGTTAAATTAATTGCCGATTTGCAGCGATTAGATGAACATCATCGTCAAATTGCACGTGAATTTATTCGGATGCTTGTACGAATAAACTACCAAAAGTAGTGGTCTTGTTGCGCTACCATCACCGGTCGCAAGACCGTCTCACGCTCCCGGGGCATCAAGTTTTTGCTATTTCAGCTACAATTTTGTGTAGATACAGTGTCGCGTACGTGAAGATGAGCATTTGCTTAATCAGAATCAACGTACGCGCAGAAATGTGAAGCACAATGTAAGGTGGTCAAAATTGTTCTGCCGGGCAATTTTGTATATTCCGCAGCACAAAACGGCGATAGTGGCTCATAATCAAAGCAGCAATAGCACATTGGCAATTTGTTACGCAACGAAGAGCGAGGATCTAGCCGTCTTATGAAAAGCAACTACAGCAACACCGCGCAACTCAAAGACCTGATGACCGTTCCGCCCATGACGGCTGCCCAGCACGCCGAAGTCATGCGCAAACGAATTGCGCACCGCAGGATGGTGGAAGAAGCGAAAGAATTAAAGAAGGCTGAATCCTGGCAGTTCGACAAGCAGTGACCTTGCACAGGCTGACCAGCAACGCCGGCGCCAGGCCTGCGCCGTCAGTGTCAGCCTGATTCAGGCAAGCGGATCGGGTTTCATGCCGGCCCAGCGCGGCGCCAGCGCATGCTCGACGCCAAACAGATCGATCACCCGGCCCACGGTGTGGTCCACCATTTCTTCGATGCTCGCCGGCTTGTGATAGAAGCTTGGCAGCGGCGGAAACACAATCCCACCCATTTCGGTCACCAGCGTCATATTGCGCAGGTGCGCCAGGTTGAACGGCGTTTCGCGCACCATCAGCACCAGGCGACGGCGCTCCTTGAGCACCACGTCGGCCGCGCGCGCGATCAAGTTGTCGGACATGCCCAGGGCCACCGAAGCCAGGGTTTTCATCGAGCAGGGGGCGATGACCATGCCATCGGACTGGAAGGAACCGCTGGCGATGGCAGCGCCGATGTCGCGGTTCTTGTGGACCACGTGGGCCATGGCCTCGACGTCGCGCCGCTGCAGGCCGGTTTCCTGGTGCAGCGTGAGGACTGCGGCGTCGGAGACCACCAGATGGGTCTCGATGCCCGGCGTGCTTGATAGTTGCTGCAGCAGGCGCACGCCATACACGGCGCCGGTAGCGCCGGTGATGGCAACGACCAGCCGCCGCAGTTTTACATCAGGCATCGATCAAGGCTTTGAGTTCGCCCGAGGCGAACATTTCGTTCATGATGTCCGAGCCGCCGATGAATTCACCCTTGACGTAGAGCTGGGGGATGGTTGGCCAGTTCGAGAAATCCTTGATTCCCTGGCGTACTTCCGGGTCTTCCAGCACGTTGACGGTGGCGATGTTCTCGACGCCGCATTCTTTCAGGATCTGGATGGCGCGGCCGGAAAAGCCGCATTGGGGGAATTGGGCGGTGCCCTTCATGAAGAGCACCACCGGGGTGCTGGTCACGGTTTCTTGGATCCAGGTTTTTACGTCGCTCATGGCTTGCCTCTGTTGGGAAATGGGGGTACGGCGTCATTTTATAAGAAAACGGGGTGGAGGGCGTAAATGGCGGCGGTGGCGGCGCAGGGTGGAAGGTGGGCTGCGCGCTTTTCCAGCTTACGAAGCTGTCATTATCGAAAAAAACCTCGGGCAACGACATCATCGCGAACGCGGATGTCGCAAAAGAGTTGGCTACCTACGGTCCGGTTTCATCGATCCCCGCGTGCGCCTTGACAATATACCGCAAGGCAGTCTGCCCGGCTCACGCAAGCTGCTTGCCAAAGCAAACCGCCTCGGCGCGCCCCACATACTTGCCGTAGTTGGGAATCTCGGCGTAACCGTGGCCCACGTAAAACGCCACTGCCCGCGCATTGACCCGCCGCGTCTCCAGCCACAGCTCCCGGTACCCGAAGCCTTGCGCCTCGCGTTCCAGGTGCGCCAGCAGTGCCGCGCCAACGGCGCGCGTGCCAGGCCTGGCATACATGCGCTTGATTTCGCCCACCTCGCCCTCGAGTGGACGCAGCGCGCCGCAGCCCAACAAGGCGCCATCGTCCCCCTTGGCGACCACGAACAGCGAGCGCGCCGCGCGCGCATCATCCACCGAAAACGAAGCTTGTCCGCTCGATCCGGTAAGCGCTGCCAGCGCCGCCGACAGTTCCGCGACCAGTACCTGCGCCTCGGCGCTGCCGGGGTCGCACGCCTGGACGATCATCAGCCGCGCAGCTTGGCGAACGCCGCCGCCATCGAGCCGCCCGCCGGTGCCGGCGCCTTGTCCTGCTTTTGCTGGTGCTGCGCCAGACTCTTGCGGTCGTTGCGGTCGCCGCGCTGCTCGACCTTGGCGCCCGGCTGCGGCGCGCTGTCGGTCAGGCGCATGGTCAGCGCTATGCGCTTGCGCTTCTCGTCCACTTCCAGCACCTTCACGCGCACCACCTGGCCAGCCTTGACCACGGTATGCGGGTCCTTCACGAAGGTGTTCGACAGCGCCGAAATATGCACCAGGCCATCCTGGTGCACGCCGATGTCGACAAACGCCCCGAACGCGGCCACGTTGGTCACCACGCCCTCGAGGATCATGTCGGGACGCAGGTCGCGGATCTCTTCCACGCCTTCCTTGAAGGTGGCGGTGGTGAACTCCGGACGCGGGTCGCGCCCCGGCTTTTCCAGCTCCTTCAAGATGTCGGTAATGGTCGGCACGCCGAATTTTTCATCGGCGTAGCGCGCCGGATTCAAGGTCTTGAGCAGGCCAGCGTCGCCAATCACCGCCTTCATCTCCTTCTTTATATCGGCCAGGATCTTTTCGACCAGCGGATACGATTCCGGGTGCACCGCCGAGGCGTCGAGCGGATTGTCGCCGCCCATCACGCGCAGAAATCCGGCCGCCTGCTCGAACGTCTTCTCGCCCAGGCGCGGCACGGCTTTGAGCGCCGCGCGCGAGACAAACGCGCCTTTCAGGTCGCGGTAGGTGACGATCGCCTGCGCCACGCTCGACGACAGGCCCGAGACGCGCGCCAGCAGCGGCGCCGACGCGGTATTCACATCCACCCCCACCGCATTGACGCAATCTTCCACCACCGCGTCGAGCGAGCGCGCGAGCTGGCTCTGGCTCACGTCGTGCTGGTACTGGCCCACGCCGATCGACTTGGGATCGATTTTTACCAGTTCGGCCAGCGGGTCTTGCAGGCGGCGCGCGATCGACACCGCGCCGCGCAGCGAGACATCCATGTCGGGCAGTTCGCGCGAGGCAAATTCAGAGGCCGAATACACCGACGCTCCCGCTTCGGACACCACGATCTTGGTCATCTTCAGCTCGGCGCGCTGCTTGATCAGGTCTTGCGCCAGCTTGTCCGTTTCGCGCGAGGCGGTGCCGTTGCCGATCGAGATGAGCGACACATTGTGCTTGGCCGCCAGCGCGCCGAGCACGTGCAGCGAGCCATCCCAGTCGTTGCGCGGCTGGTGCGGGTAGATGACGGCAGTGTCCATGACCTTGCCGGTGGCGTCGACCACGGCCACCTTCACGCCCGTGCGCAAGCCGGGGTCCAGGCCCATGGTGGCGCGCTGGCCGGCCGGCGCGGCCAGCAGCAGCGCCTTGAGGTTGAGGGCAAACACATTGATGGCGTCCAGTTCGGCGCGCTCGCGCAAGGCGCCCATCAGCTCCGTTTCGAGGTGCATGAAGCTTTTTACGCGCCAGGTCCAGCGCGCCGTGTCTTGCAGCCACTTGTCGGCCGGGCGGCCCTGGCCCTTGATGCCAAAGCGCGCGGCGATGCGCCCTTCGCACGGATTGTGCGGCGCGTCCCACTTCGGTTTTTCCGCTTCCGTGTCCAGGCGCAGCGTGACGTCGAGCATGCCTTCGCGGCGTCCGCGCAGCAGCGCCAGCGCGCGGTGCGACGGCACGGTGGAAATCGTTTCCAAATAATCGAAGTAGTCGGCGAATTTTTCGCCTTCGTCCTGCTTGCCTTCGACCACCTTGGATTCGACGATGCCGTGTTCCTGCACGTATTCGCGCAGCGACTGCAGCAGCGTTGCGTCTTCGGCGAAGCGCTCCATCAGGATCTGGCGCGCGCCGTCCAGCGCCGCCTTGGTGTCGGCCACGCCCGGGTTGTTGCCGTCGTCGGTAGTAAACGCATCGCGCAGATAATTGGCCGCCTGTTCTTCAGGCACCAGCATCGGGTCGCCCAGCAAGCCCTCGGCCAGCGGCATCAAGCCTGCTTCGATCGCGATCTGGGCCTTGGTGCGGCGTTTTTGCTTGTACGGCAGGTACAGGTCTTCGAGGCGGGTCTTGTCTTGGGCATGGGTGACGGCGTCAAGCAGCGCCGGCGTCATCTTGTTCTGTTCGGTGATCGAGGCGATGATCGCGGCGCGCCGGTCTTCCAGTTCGCGCAGGTAGCGCAGGCGCTCTTCGAGCAGGCGCAGCTGGATGTCGTCCAGGCCGCCTGTCGCTTCCTTGCGGTAACGTGCAATAAACGGGACGGTGGCGCCCTCGTCGAGCAGGGCGATGGCGGCGGCAACTTGCACCGGTTTGGCGGCAAGTTCAATGGCGAGGCGTTGTTCAATGGTAGGGAGCATGGGACATCCTGGTGAGTCAAAAACAAAAGGCAAAACGCAAAACGCAAGAGCGGAATCATACGCAATCGCGGCGAATGCGCCAGTCTTGACAGTGCCGGCGTCGTGTGCAAGACCAGCGCGCAGTGTGACAGGACAATTGTTTCCGGTGAGTACCGACTGTAGCGGGGCTATCCTCGCGCGATTTACCCTGCACTATATATTTCCGTATTGATACAAATCAAGGCTGATAACCGGGCTCAGCGTGCGGAAGAGAACAAAACACAAAATGTCCTCGGGCTGATAATATCGAGTGTTATCGTTTTCGATACTGCCCATACAGAACCAATGCACACGATGGATTTAACGCGCGATGGCGCCCGTGTAGGAACCCCCGCGACGCCTGCTGCGCCGCACGCCCCCTCTACGTCGGCCCTGCCGGCGCCAATTGCCAGCTGGCTGCAACGGGTCGAGGCGGCCGCGCACCCCCAGCCCAAGCTGGACCTTGAACTCAAGGATCCCAAGATTGCGCAGTACAAATTTGTCTATGTGCTGGCCCCCACCAGTGGCGGGCGGCATGTGGCCCTGTGCCTGTGCAAGGCCCGGCTCAAGCCGAACGGCGAAGTGGCGGCGGCCAGCCCCGTCAGCGAAGTATTCTCACTGCTGTCGGCCCCGCCCGCTTACCTGGAAGGCGACGATGAAGACCTGGTGCGTTTTTTCATTGCCATGCGCAGCGGCGCCTCCTCGCAAGGCGGCAGCGCCACCGAACCCAAGGGTAAAGTCGGCGCTATTCTTTTGGAAATGTTGCTAAAACAAGACAAACTGCTGTGGGCAAACTCTTGGCAGGATATGTCCGGCGGGCTGATTTACCCGCTCAAGCACGGCCCGGTGCGCGAAGCAAACCTGGTCTGGCGCGACGAAGGCCGTACCGCCCGCCTGGGCTGGCAGGTCGCGCCGCCCAGCGGGGCCACGCACAGCGCGGCCGACCAGATCGACTACATGCTGCCGACCGATCCGCCGTGGTACATCGACAACCTGTCGTGCGGCGCCTTGGCGCTCAACCGCGGCGGGGTCGATATTTCGCTGGCCGACCTGCAGGCGCTGGTCGCCCAGGCGCCCCCCCTGACCGGCAACGATAAAAAACGCGTGTCGCAACTGCTGCTCGCCCATGGCCTGCAGCAACTGATGCCGCTGCCGCAACCGCTGACCCAGCGCCTGCGCGACGACGTCAAGCCGCGCGCCCACTTGCTGCTCGACAGCGTGCACCTGGCCGACGGCCCGCTGCAGCGCTGGCACGATTACGCCGTCATTTCCTTCGATTACGATGGCGAGCGCGTTTCCTTCGATCCGGCCCAGCGCGTGGTGCGCCAGGTGGGCGACGTCACCGAAGTCATTGCGCGCGACAGCACGGCCGAGGCGCAGGCACTGCAGGCGCTGACCTTGCTTGGTTTTCGCAAGCCGCTGACGCCGCCCTTGAACGGGCTGGCCGGGGCGCTGCAGCTAGAAAGCCAGGCCCACTGGATCCGCTTTGCCGAAGGCGAACTGGATGGCCTGGGCGAGGCCGGCTGGCACCTGCACAAGTCGGCCAAATACCGCTATGACGTGGTGGCGGTCGAGGATTGGTATGCCGAGATCGACGAACCGGTCGACGCCGGCAATGCCTGGTTCGAGCTGGAACTGGGCATCGTGGTCGCGCAAAAACGCGTGCCGCTGCTGCCGGTGCTGGTACAGCTGATCCGCAGCGCGCCGCTGGACTTCAACCCGGAAGTGCTGGCCGCCCACCCCGATACCGACCAGATGCTGGCGACCTTGCCCGACGGCGTGCGCGTGGCGCTGCCATGGGGCCGCCTGAAACCCATCCTCAATACGCTTGGCGAACTGTATTTCAGCGACAAGATCAAGAACAAGGTCCGCCTGTCGACGCTGGACGCGGCCCGCCTTGAAGAGCTGGCGCGCGGCACTGAGCTGCGCTGGTTCGGCGGCGAACAGTTGCGCGAAACGGGCCGCAAGCTCAGCCTGTTCGGCTCGGTCCAGAAGGTGGCGCCGCCGCTTGGGCTGCAAGCGACCCTGCGCGACTACCAGGCCGATGGTCTGGCGTGGATGCAATTTTTGCGCGAGTACGACCTGGCCGGCATCCTGGCCGATGACATGGGCCTGGGAAAAACCGTCCAGACGCTGGCCCACATCCTGCTGGAAAAAGAAGCAGGGCGCCTGACCCGTCCGGCATTGGTGATCGCCCCCACCAGCCTGATGGCCAACTGGCAAGACGAAGCGGCCCGCTTCACGCCGGACCTGCGCGTGCTCCTGCTGCAAGGCAAGGAGCGGCTGGAACAGTTCGACAAGATTGACGAGTGCGACATCATCTTGACGACCTATGCGCTGTTGCCGCGCGACGAGGAAAAGCTGCGCGAGCACGAATATCACCTCGTGATCCTCGACGAATCCCATTACATCAAGAATAATCGCTCGAAAGCGGCGCAAAGTGCCGGCCTGTTAAAGTCGCGCCATCGCCTGTGCCTGACCGGCACCCCGCTCGAGAACCATCTGGGCGAGCTGTGGTCGCAATTCCACTTTTTGCTGCCGGGCTTGCTGGGCGACGAGAAGACCTTCAACAGCCAGTTCCGCCACCCCATCGAACGCCAGGACGACCCGCTGCGGCGTGGCATGCTGAACCGGCGTATCCGGCCGTTCCTGCTGCGCCGTACCAAAGACAATGTGGCCAAGGAATTGCCACCCAAGACCGAGATGGTGCGCAAGGTCGAGTTGTCGGGCGCCCAGCGCGACCTGTACGAGACGGTGCGCCTGGCGATGGACAAGAAAGTGCGCGACGAGATCGACAAAAAAGGCGTTGCGCGCAGCCAGATCGTCATCCTCGAGGCGCTGCTCAAGCTGCGCCAGGTGTGCTGCGACCCGCGCCTGGTGAAAGCCTTGCCGGCCAAAAAGAAGGACAGTGGCTCGGCCAAGCTGATCGACCTGATGCAAATGGTGGATGATTTGCTCGAAGAAGGCCGCAAGATCCTCGTGTTCTCGCAATTTACCAGCATGCTGGCGCTGATCCAGGAAGAACTGGACGCGCGCCGCATCCCGTTTGCCTTGCTCACCGGCGACACCAAGGACCGCGCCGCGCAAGTGGCTGCCTTCCAGCAGGGTGCCGTGCCGATTTTCCTGATCAGCCTGAAAGCGGGCGGCGTGGGCTTGAACCTGACCGCGGCCGACACCGTCATCCACTACGATCCATGGTGGAATCCGGCCGCGGAAAACCAGGCCACCGACCGCGCCTGGCGGATCGGCCAGGACAAGCCCGTCTTCGTCTACAAGCTGATCGCCAAGGGGACGCTGGAAGAAAAGATTCAGTTGCTGCAACAGAAGAAGTCTGATCTGGCGCAGTCGATCCTGGCCGACGGCGAGGCGCACAAGATGGCGCTGACGCAAGAAGATTTGCAGGCGATCTTTGCGCCCCTGGAAGAGTAATTGTAACAATATAAACATAATGTCAACATTGGGGGTATACTAGTAAGCAATTTTTGCGAACGGTATGAAAGGCCTGCCCAATGAATCGTAGCGCCGGCCTCACGGGCCAGCAAAGCCTGGCGCGCAGCAATAAGGATGAGCAATTCCGCGCCATCGCCGAATTGCACGGCGACATTGCCTGGACGGTTGATTGCGCGTCAGGCTTGCTCACTTATGTCAGTCCGGCCGCGATCGCCCTGTCCGGTTATGGGCTGGAGCAATTTCACAGCCACGTCGAAGTAGACTGGATCGGCGGCCCCCTGGCCGATCTGGGCGCCGGGCTGGCCGAACGCCTGCGCCGCTTTGCCGCCGGCGACTTGTCGCGCAAGCGGCTGGTGCGCAGTTTTGAGCAAGCGCTCGCCGACGGGCGCGTCATTCCTCTGGAAGTAACTTCCAGTATTGTTGTCGATGCCGCCGGCGAAGCCGTGGCCGTGGTGGGAACGGCGCGCGACGTGAGTGAACTGCGCCATGAACTGCGCGAAAAAGCGGCCGAGCAGCGGCGTTTTACCAGCATGCTGAACCACGAATTTCGCACGCCCCTGTCCACCATCGACGGTGCGATCCAGCGGCTGGAAGTGACCGGGGCGAACGCCGACGAGCCAACGCGGCTGCGTTATCGCAAGATTCAGGCGGCCGTCGATCGCTTGATCGGCTTGCTGGACGAACACTTGTCGCCGGAACGCATGGACGAGGCCAGCGCCACTCGTCCGGCCGAATCCGTCTCGCCCGCACTGCTGCTCGAAGAAGCGGCGCAGATGGTGCGCGCCGCAGGACGCCAGGCAATTTTACAAATCGGCGACTTGCCGGCCCAGTTGCGCTGCCAGCCCGGCGGCTTGCGCGTGGCCATGAAGGTCATGGTCGACAATGCCCTGCAATACGGGCCTGCCGGGCTGCCGATCACCGTGTCCGGGCAGCGCGCCGAAGGCGGCGTTGAACTGCTGGTGCGCGATGGCGGCGCCGGTATTCCCGCTGCCGATCTGCCGCGCATCTTCGACAAACGCTACCGGGGCAGCAAAGCTACGGGTTTCGGGTCGGGATTGGGCCTGTATATGGCCCGTTCCGTGGTCGAAGTATGCGGTGGGCATATTTCCGCAAGAAATGTTGCGCCGAGCGGCGCTGAATTTCGCATTTGGCTCCCGGCACGGGCTATCCCGGGGAAAAGTGTTGCGCAGAAAGTGATCAACAGTGATAATTCCGATGAATAAAGTACAAAGGTTGGCGCCGGGATTTTCTCGAAAATCACCTCGGGGTTCACGAAATGAAAAAAAATTGGCCAACCCATGACGCAAATCCTGATTGTTGAAGACAACGGCGACTACGCCGGAGATATGGCGGAGTTTCTCACTGAACTTCACCATGATGTATCGATTGCCACTACCGCCGGCGAAATGTGGGCCGCGCTGACCAAAACGCCCGCTGCCGTGGTCGTGCTGGACCTGGGCTTGCCGGACGAGGATGGCTTCAACGTCATCCCCCGCATGCGCCAGCTGTATCCCGAAATCGGGCTGCTGGTGCTGACCGGGCGGGTTGCGTTCGATAACCGTATCCTGGGTTTGCGCCTGGGCGCCGACCATTACCTGACCAAGCCGATCAAGTTCCCGGAGCTGGCCGCCCACATCGAGGCGCTCGACCGCCGCGTGCGGCCGCCTGAGCCGAGCACGCCGCAACCATCCAAGTGGACGCTGAAAATCAGCGCGCGCCAACTGCAACTGATGGATTCGGTGATTGATCTGACGGAAAAAGAGTGCAACTTCCTGCATCTGCTCACCATCAACACCCGGCCAGTGCCGCGCCAGGTGATCGTGGCCGGCATGGGTGGGGAAGATCCGGATGCCAGCCGCCGGGTTGACATGCTGGTCTACAGGCTGCGCAAGAAGGCGCGCAGTGGACTGGGCCAGGATTTGCCGCTGCGCAGCGCGTACGGCGAGGGCTATAGCCTGTCTGCAGGGTTCACATTGGCGTAAGCAGGGACAGGTTCAGCCCGGATCTGACGCTTCAGGGAATTAATTAGGGACAGGACATGAAGGGTTGGTTAGAATCCTTCTTCCCTGACCCTTTTTATTTCGCCATGGCCCGCCTGCCCCGCCTTGTTTTGCCAAACCATCCCCATCACATCATTCAGTCGGCAAATGACGGCCAGCTGATTTTTCGCGAGGCCGAGGATTTCCAGCGCTTCCTCCGATGGCTGCGCGAGAGCGCAAAGGAATTCAAGGTAGCCATCCACGCTTATGTGCTGATGCCGGACCACCTGCACCTGCTGGCCTCGCCGGGAACGGTGGAAGGCCTTGCGCAGATGATGCAGCGGCTTGGTCGGTACTACGTTCCTTGGTACAACTCCAAATATGGCCGCAGCGGTGGGCTGTTCAAAGGCAGGTTCAAAACCTCGCTGATCGATTCGGAGAAGTATTTTATGGTGTGCAGCAGGTATATCGAGTCCAATCCGCTGCGCTCGCAGGTGGTATCGGATCCACTCGAGTATCAGTGGTCAAGCTATCCCCATCACGCGGGAGTGCAGCCGGATCCGGTGATTACTGATCATGCGCTGTATTGGGCGCTGGGGAATACGCCTTTCCAGAGGGAAGCGGCGTATCGGGAGTTGAGCCGGCCTCTGCTCAGTGAAAAGGAAATGGCCATTGTGGATGCCGCTGTCCTGAGGGGATGGCCCTTGGGGTCGGATGCCTTCAAGACAGAATTGCAACAGCGTGCCAAGCGCCAGGTGTTGCCGGCGAAGCGCGGCAGGCCGTTCAAAGTCAAACCGGCCGCGCCGTAATACGCAGCCGGGGAATGAAAGAATAATCTTGCCGTTTAGGCAATCTTGTAAGGCACTGTGCGCTCCGGACGTCGCCTTCGCGTCCCTCACACGCGGCTAATATGACGACTCAGCAAGCTTCCCCTTCCTACTGCATGAAAATTAACGCCGTGATGGCAGCCATTTGGGGAGCGTTGCTAGCCTTTGTGCTGGGCAATGGCTGGTTCACGTCGATTGATCTGGAGCGGCCTTTGCACGTGCTGATACTGGGCAGTTCGTTGGCTATTGTTGCTGTGGCGATTCCCGCTTTGCGGGATGCGGAACTACGCAATCCGGCATCGATAGCTTATCTCGTTGTCGGCATCCTGCTCCTGGGCGCCACAGCCGCGCTAATCGCTTTGAGCCTCTTTACGATACTGCTGTCGGGCTGGAACATGAACAGTCATCGCTGACAGGCGGCCCCGGTTGTTGGTATTTTCCGTTCTTCTTTTCCTCAATTCATCAGAAAAGCGCAGGAGCTCGCGAATTTCGTCCTCGGTCGCGCGCGCGGTGTAAAACACTTCCCTGTCATCCCACTCCAGTTGAATTGGACGTTCTTGGCCAGTGCGGGGCCAAACACGTCCATGTTGAAGGCCGCGCCAGTCGGTGTTTGCGCTGTAGCATGGAACAAAATGCCATGCGGAAACTCCCGTCCCGCATTTGCCGTTACCAAAAATCATCACCTCTGAAGCACGTAAGGGCAAGAATTAGGCATCACAGCGCCGGATAAGCGGTCCGGTCGACTATGTCCCTAATTAAAATTCAAGGAACGCAAAATAAGTTTTATTCGACTCCGACCCTAATTAATTCACTTGAGATTTCTGCTGCATTGCACTAACCTTGGCCTTCGACTTAAAAAGCTGTGGAGAAAACGCATGATTGCTCAAGGTTTGTACGACCCGTCCAATGAACACGATGCCTGCGGCGTCGGTTTCATCGCCCATATCAAGGGCAACAAGAGCCACTCCATTATCGAACAAGGCTTGCTGATCCTGAAAAACCTGGATCACCGGGGTGCCGTCGGCGCAGACAAGCTGATGGGCGATGGCGCCGGCATCCTGATCCAAATCCCCGACCAGTACTACCGCGACGAAATGGCCAAGCAGGGCGTGGAATTGCCGCCCCCGGGCGAATATGGCGTCGGCATGGTCTTTCTGCCGAAGGAAAACGCGTCCCGCATCGCTTGCGAGCAGGAAATTGAACGCGCCGTGCGCATCGAAGGCCAGGTCGTTCTCGGCTGGCGCAACGTGCCGATCGACGACGCCATGCCGATGTCGCCCACCGTGCGCGCCAAGGAACCGGTGATTCGCCAGATCTTCATCGGTCGCGGCCCGGACATCATGGTCACCGACGCGCTCGAGCGCAAACTGTATGTGATCCGCAAGTCGTCCGGCCACGCCATCCAGGCACTCAAACTGCTGCACGGCAAAGAATTCTTCGTGCCATCGATGTCGGCCCGCACCATTGTCTACAAGGGCTTGCTGCTCGCCGACCAGGTGGGCGTCTATTACAAGGACCTGCAAGATCCACGCTGCATCTCGGCGCTGGCGCTGGTGCACCAGCGTTTCTCGACCAATACGTTCCCGGAATGGCCGCTGGCCCACCCGTACCGCCTGATCGCCCACAACGGCGAAATCAACACCGTCAAGGGCAACTTCAACTGGATGCGCGCGCGCGAAGGCGTGATGAAGTCGGCCGTGCTGGGCGAAGACCTGCAAAAGCTGTTCCCGCTGATCTACGAAGGCCAGTCCGACACCGCCTGCTTCGACAACGCGCTCGAACTGCTGATCATGGCCGGCTACCCGATCGCCCAAGCGATGATGATGATGATTCCGGAAGCGTGGGAAAACCACACGATGATGGACGATAACCGCCGCGCTTTCTATGAATACCACGCCGCGATGATGGAACCATGGGACGGCCCGGCCGCGATGGCCTTCACCGACGGGCGCCACATCGGCGGCACGCTGGACCGCAATGGCCTGCGTCCGGCGCGTTACATCGTCACGGACGACGATCTGGTCGTGATGGCGTCGGAGTCGGGCGTGCTGCCGATTCCCGAATCGAAAATCATCCAGAAGTGGCGTTTGCAGCCGGGTAAGATGTTCTTGATCGACCTGGAAGCTGGCCGCATCATCGACGATAAAGAGCTCAAAGACACCTATTCGAACGCCAAGCCCTACAAGGCATGGATCAACTCGGTACGCATCAAGCTCAATGAAATCAAGCTGAGCGAAAGCCAGCTGGGCCACAACCGCGCCAAGGATGCGGCGCCGGCACAGGGCGAAAAGCCGCTGACCTCGGTGCTCGACCGCCAGCAAGCGTTCGGCTACACCCAGGAAGACTTGAAGTTCCTGATGGCGCCCATGGCATTGCTGGGCGAAGAAGCCACCGGCTCGATGGGCAACGACTCGCCGCTGGCCGTCATGTCCAACAAGCTCAAGCCGCTCTACAACTACTTCAAGCAATTGTTCGCGCAAGTGACCAACCCGCCGATCGACCCGATCCGCGAAGCGATGGTCATGTCGCTCGTCTCGTTCATTGGACCGAAGCCGAACCTGCTCGACACCAACAACGTCAATCCACCGATGCGCCTGGAAGTGTCGCAGCCGGTGCTCGGCTTTGACGACATGGCGCGCCTGCGCAACATCAGCGCGCATACCGGCAGCAAGTTCAAGTCATATGAGTTGAACATCTGCTATCCGGTCGCCTGGGGCAAGGAAGGCATTGAAGCCTCGCTCGCGTCGCTGTGCGCCGAAGCGGTCGATGCGGTGCGTTCCGGCCATAACATCCTGATCGTGTCGGACCGCAATGTGGCTGCCGACCAGGTCGCCATTCCCGCGCTGCTGGCAACCTCGACCATTCACCAGCACCTGGTCGCGCGCGGCTTGCGCGCCTCCACCGGCCTGGTCGTGGAGACCGGTTCGGCCCGTGAAACCCACCATTTTGCCTTGCTGGCAGGGTATGGCGCGGAAGCCGTGCACCCCTACCTGGCCATGGAAACGCTGGCCGAAATGGCGCAAGGCATGCATGGCGACCTGTCGCCGGAAACGGCGATCTACAACTACACCAAGGCGGTCGGCAAGGGCTTGATGAAGGTCATGTCCAAGATGGGCATTTCGACCTACATGTCGTATTGCGGCGCGCAGATTTTTGAAGTCATCGGCTTGAACAAGTCGCTGGTCGACAAGTACTTCAAGGGCACGGCGTCGAATGTCGAAGGCATTGGCGTGTTTGAAGTGGCTGAGGAAGCCTTGCGCCTGCACACGCTGGCCTTTGGCAACGATCCGGTCCTGCTCGACGCGCTCGACGCGGGCGGCGAGTACGCCTTCCGCGTGCGCGGCGAAGAACACATGTGGACGCCAGACGCGATTGCAAAGCTGCAGCATTCGACCCGCAGCAACAATTTTTCCAGCTACAAGGAATACGCGCAAATCATCAACGACCAAAGCCGCCGTCACCTGACGCTGCGCGGCCTGTTCGAATTCAAGCTCGACCCGGCCAAGGCGATCCCGCTCGATGAAGTGGAATCGGCCAAGGACATTGTCAAGCGGTTCGCCACCGGCGCCATGTCGCTCGGCTCGATCTCGACCGAAGCGCACGCCACGCTGGCCATTGCCATGAACCGCATCGGCGGCAAGTCGAACACCGGTGAAGGCGGCGAAGACCCGGCACGCTACGCGATGGAACTGAAGGGCATTCCGATCAAGCAGGGGGAGACAATGTCGTCCGTTATCGGCGCGCAGAACGTCGTGGTCGACATCCCGTTAAAAGACGGCGACTCGCTGCGTTCGCGCATCAAGCAAGTCGCGTCAGGACGCTTCGGCGTCACGGCCGAGTACTTGAACTCGGCCGACCAGATCCAGATCAAGATGGCGCAGGGCGCAAAGCCTGGCGAAGGCGGTCAGTTGCCAGGCCATAAGGTGTCGGAATACATTGCCAGCCTGCGCTTTTCGGTGCCGGGCGTGGGACTCATTTCGCCGCCGCCGCACCATGACATCTATTCGATCGAAGATCTGGCGCAGCTGATCCACGACCTGAAAAACGCCAATCCGCGCGCCTCGATCTCGGTCAAGCTGGTCTCGGAAGTGGGCATCGGTACCGTCGCTGCCGGCGTGACCAAGGCGAAAGCGGACCACGTGGTCGTGGCCGGCCATGATGGCGGTACGGGCGCTTCGCCGCTGTCGTCGGTCAAGCATGCCGGTACGCCGTGGGAACTGGGCCTGGCCGAAACGCAGCAGACGCTGGTGCTCAATGGTTTGCGCAGCCGTATCCGCGTGCAGGCCGATGGCCAGATGAAAACCGGCCGCGACGTGGTCATCGCCGCCATGCTGGGCGCTGACGAGATCGGTTTCGCCACCGCGCCGCTGGTGGTGGAAGGTTGCATCATGATGCGCAAGTGCCACCTGAACACTTGCCCCGTCGGCGTGGCAACCCAGGACCCGATCCTGCGCGCCAAGTTCGCCGGCAAGCCTGAATATGTCGTCAACTATTTCTTCTTCGTCGCGGAAGAAGCACGCCAGCTGATGGCGCAACTGGGCATCCGCACCTTTGACGAGCTGATCGGCCGTTCCGACCTGCTCGACAAGTCGCAAGCCATCGAGCACTGGAAAGCACGCGGGCTGGATTTCTCGAACATTTTCTACCAGCCAAAGTCGCAGCCGGGCATGTCGATTTTCCATACCGAGTTCCAGGAACACGGGCTGGAAAAGGCGCTCGATCACAAGCTGATCGCGCAAGCCAAGGCAGCGCTGGAAAAAGGCGAGCGCGTCTCGTTCATCTCGCCAGTGCGCAACGTTCACCGCACCGTCGGCACCATGCTGTCGGGCGAAGTGGCCAAGCGTTACGGTCATGCCGGTTTGCCGGACGACACCATCCACATCCAGCTGCAAGGCACGGCAGGCCAGTCGGCTGCCGCCTTCCTGGCCGCCGGCATCACGATCGACCTGGTAGGCGAAGGCAACGATTACGTGGGCAAGGGCTTGTCGGGTGGCCGCATCATCGTGCGTCCGAATACGGAATTCCGGGGCTGGGCAGTGGACAACATCATTGTCGGCAACACCGTGCTGTACGGCGCGATTTCCGGCGAAGCCTTCTTCAACGGCGTGGCCGGCGAGCGTTTTGCGGTGCGTAACTCGGGCGCCACGGCCATTGTCGAAGGCTGCGGCGACCACGGTTGCGAATACATGACCGGCGGCACCGTCGTGGTGCTGGGCGCAACGGGCCGCAACTTTGCCGCAGGCATGTCGGGCGGCGTGGCGTATGTCTACGATCCAAGCGGCGACTTTGAAAAGAAATGCAACACCACGATGGTCAACCTCGAGCGCGTCATGAGCAGCAAGGACCAGAGCGACGTGGCGGCATGGCACAGCCAGAGCCGCGAGAGCGCGCGCGAAGCGGACGAAACAATCCTGAAACGCCTGATCGAACGCCATTTCAAGCACACCGGCAGCACCCGCGCCCGCAACCTGCTCGACGACTGGGCAGCGAGCCGTGGCAAGTTTGTCAAAGTCTTCCCGACCGACTACAAGCGCGCGCTGGAAGAAATGCACAACAGCAGCATGGAAGAAGCTGCCGAAAAGATCGCCGCGTAAGCGCAAGTTAAAGAATAAAAGGAAAACATCGTGGGTAAAATCACCGGCTTCATGGAATTCAAGCGTCAGGACGAAAGCTATCTCGAGCCTGCCGCGCGCCTCAAGAACTACAAGGAATTTGTCCTGCACCTGTCGGACCCGCAAGCGAAGGTGCAGGCGGCGCGCTGCATGGATTGCGGCATCCCGTTTTGCAACAGCGGCTGCCCGGTCAACAACATCATCCCGGACTGGAATGACCTGGTTTATCACGGCAATTACCGCGCTGCCCTGGAGAACCTGCACTCGACCAACAATTTCCCTGAGTTCACGGGCCGCATCTGCCCGGCGCCGTGCGAATCGGCCTGTACGCTGGGCATCAATGACGATCCGGTCGGCATCAAGTCGATCGAGCACAAGATCATCGATACCGGCTGGGAACATGGCTGGGTGGTGCCGCAGCCGCCGTCCGTCCTGACCGGCAAAAAAGTGGCCATCATTGGTTCCGGTCCGGCCGGCATGGCAGCGGCCCAGCAATTGGCCCGCGTCGGCCACGCGGTGACGGTGTTTGAAAAGAGCGACCGCATCGGCGGCCTGCTGCGTTACGGCATTCCCGACTTTAAAATGGAAAAGTTGCACATTGACCGCCGCGTGGAACAGATGGAAGCCGAAGGCGTCGTGTTCCGCACCAGCGTCTTGGTCGGCAAGGACTTCCCGGCCAGCGTCAACAACTGGGCGAAAGAAACGATTTTCCCGGAAGACCTGGAAAAGGAATTTGACGCCGTCATCATGGCCGGCGGCGCGGAGCAACCGCGCGACTTGCCCGTGCCGGGGCGCGAGCTCAAGGGCGTGCATTTCGCGATGGACTTCCTGCCGCTGCAAAACAAGGTCAATGCCGGCGACAAGGTCAAGGACCAGATGAAGGCCAGCGGCAAGCATGTGGTCGTGATCGGCGGCGGCGATACCGGATCTGACTGCGTGGGCACCTCGAACCGCCATGGCGCCGCCTCCGTGGCCCAGTTCGAACTGATGCCTATGCCCCCGGAGCAAGAAAACAAGCCGCTGGTGTGGCCGTACTGGCCGACCAAGCTGCGCACGTCCTCGTCGCACGAAGAAGGCTGCGAGCGCGACTGGGCCGTGGCGACCAAACGTTTCGAAGGCAAGGGCGGCAAGGTCGACAAGCTGATCGCCTGCCGCGTTGAGTGGAAAGACGGCAAGATGACTGAAGTGCCGAATTCCGAATTCGAGATGAAGGCTGACCTGGTGTTGCTGGCGATGGGTTTTGTTTCGCCGGTGCAGCAAGTGCTCGAAGCGTTCGGTGTGGAAAAAGATGGACGCGGCAATGCCAAGGCGACCACCGACGGCGTAGGCTGCTACCAGACCAGCGTGCCGAAAGTGTTCGTGGCGGGCGACATGCGGCGCGGACAATCGCTGGTGGTGTGGGCGATTCGTGAAGGCCGCCAGGCGGCCCGTGCAGTCGATGAATTCCTGATGGGCTCATCGGTGCTGCCGCGCTGATTGGATTGACAGTGCGGAGAACGTCGGCTTGGTGCATCAAGGCTGGGCCAAATTGACTCCGCGCTGGAATTGATGAATAAAGCTGGCGGGGATAGCGATATCAATTTTCAGCGATCTGCTCATCTGGACCGTCAGACGGTCTAGTTTGACGGGATCATTCAACACAGCCAGAACGCTACGGCGTGTAGATTCCTCCATGAACAAGCGCGCATCGTGACCTAGCAACGCTGCTCCAGCGAGGTCGATCGCAAAGTCGCAACTTTCCAAAATTGACGACGCGTCGTCAAATAAGCGGTTGGAGTTTCCGGCAGCGTGGTAGTTCCTTAGCAAGTAAAGGAGGTCCTGCGCGTCTTTGTTGTCCCCCCGGCCCCGATCATTCCATGCAAGTATTTTTAGGATAGCCAAGGCAGGTATCGACACGACATTGACGATCAGTCCTGTCCCCACATCCACCTTAATTGCGTGCTCCAGCGCATCAGCATAGCCGGTAACGTTCATGACGACTGCCATATCCGGCGGCCAAGCTATCGTGTTGGCGCTGGCTATTTTCCCGAACGGAATAAGGTCGAGCGGATAGGCAGTTTGATGCGCGCCTGGTCGGTAATACAGGCGGTGGGTTGTGGCGGTCAGCGATTGAAAGTCGCCGCTGTGAATGAATGCCTGTCGGATTATGTCGAATTGCGACCAGTCCTCGAGGGCAATGGCGAAGTCGACGTCGCGCGTGGCCCGGTCGGCCTCGATGCCGAAAACATGGGTCATCACGATATCCCTTGCCATCGCACCGATGAGGAAGTAACTGGCTTGATGCGTTGCAGCAATGTCGTGCAGTGCCTTGAGGATAATGTGGATAACAGAATTGAGGGGCCTAGTCTTCTGTACCATGTATATAGTTGATCACCTCTTGATAAATTTTCCTGGCAATAAGCAGATTGCGTGAATCGTTCGTTGCCAGAAGGTCGGCATAAATCAGGTGAAGCGGAACCGTGGGAAAGCTCTCGAAAAAATAGTCCATATTCCAGAAAGCTTGGATGACTTCGATTGTGCCCTGCGGGTCCGCGCGCAGTTTGAAACGTTTGACCAGTTCTGTCAGGTCTCGGGTATCGTTAAATTCCATATAGATGGTGAACGTGGACGGGTTCAGATGCTGTGTTATTTTTTCCGCAGCGACCTCGCCTCCCCACGCCATATTGGCCCGCTCGCCTCCCAACGCCGAAACCCGCATTTCGGGACTCCACTGTTGCATTACCTCAGTTGGGTTGGCGGTCGCAAATCGGAATTTTTTCAGTTTGGGACGCAGTCGGCTGATGTAACCGGTCGCCCATTCGCTCAACATCAGTTCGGGTGCATTGATGATGCGGCGCCCGGTTGGCGTGGTGCCGATAAATCCGCGTGCCTCCAAGGTTTGCAGGGCGGTTCCGATTGCACCGGTTGCAACCCGCACTGACGAAGATATTTCTCGATAAGATGCGTTTAATATCGATGGCTGAGCGAGGGCGGCGAACATCAGGCGCAGGGCGGCCGGCGTGATGGTTTTGTCGGAAGTGAGTGTTGATCCTTTTTCGATCTTGTATCCTGTAATACTGATCAGGATCCCGTCGCCGTTGGTGATCAAGGCGTTCCCAGCCGTGTCTATGAATTCAATGTCCAGTTCCCGGCATCGCGTTGCCATCGCGTTCGTCAATAGACTGGAGACAAGGAGCCGTTTTTTTCCGGCGGCGCAGCGCGCTTTCATATCGTTCAGGATGGCGATTCTGTCGACATTGCGCCTTACTTCGCAAACATAGTCCAGTCGTGTTCCAGCCACTAGCAGGGATACGCTGCCTGCTTGGTCTTCATCGCCAGCCAGCAGCTCGCTCGAAATTCCTGTCGTTTCTTTCAAGCTATTCAAGGCCTCGCCGATTAGCTGCGCTTCGAGCATCAACCCGGCATTTGTTCGCTTGTTCATATCTATTTCCTTTTCACGAAACGTGAACACTTTTCTATAGTGACCGAAAACACGCGGGCGTTCAACTTAATTCTTCGTTCACGTAACGTGAAATACAAAACTAGTTGAACGCTCATGAGGCCAGCCGTACCAACGATACGCAATTGTCCCGATCGGCACGTCTGCGGCAGCAGTTGCCCTCGCAACCTAAATGGCACAACTTGCGCCACGCCCGTTGACTGCGCGAGGCGCCGCCCTATTGGCCGCTCGGCATTATCCTAGGGCGGGCCACAACATCGGCGATCAGCGGCCGGGGCCAGACCCCGCGGCTCTGGCAGGCGGCGCTGGCCTATTTGATCTGGCGCGCCAGCGCATGCGACACCGCCGCGTCGAAACCACCTTTGCTGCCACCTTTCCCGCGCTGTTCGGCCAGATACTTTTCGCGCTGCTTCGACAGCGCCACGATTTGCTCGCGCAACGCTTTGCGCTGCGCCACGGCTTTGTCGAGCGCGACCTGGCGCTGCGCCGGCGCCAGCTTGCGCAGGGAATCGGGCAACTCGGCTTCGGCGATCTGCGGCAACGCCAGCTTGCCCGACTCGGCCTGTTGCACCAGGTCGCTGTCGTCATACGCCTTGTCATTGAGCGCCTTGTTCAGCGCCCGCTCTGCCTTGGCGGCAGCAGGCGCGGCCGCCGCCACGCTCGTCTCCATCGCCACCTGCGCCGACTGGCGCGCCACCCGCTTGTCGCTGGCGCCGTACGCCATGTAGGTGCCGCCGATCTGCTCGCCCAGCCGGGCCAACGGCTCGTCATAAGGCGTGACCACCACATCGACTCCGCCGTCCTGCGCGATGGCGAAGTATTCCCCGCCGCCATACTGGGCAATAGTGCGCCAGGCCCGGGTCGTGTCGGCGTCATCCCCGCACTGGATGGTATTGACGATGATGCCCCGGGTGGCCGCATTGCGCGCACTGGTATCGGTGGGCGGCAGATTCCGATAATCGTTGTGCGGCGGCGCATCGCCCACCAAAAACAGGACCTGCGATGTGCGCGGCCCCGGGGCCGACCAGCCACCGACCCGTACCGCCTCGGCCATGGCGCTGCGCACATCTTCCGGCCCGTCGCCGCCGCCCTGCGCGCGAAAGCGCATCAACTGCGCATACACCGCGTCAAGATTGTCGGTCAGCGGGGTGATGCGCGTCACGTAGGCGTCGCCCCGGTCGCGGTAGGCCACCAGTCCCACCCGGATGGTGGCGCCGCCATTGCCTTGCTGTTGCAGAACATCGTTGACAATGCCCCAGATCCTGGCCTTCGCGCCTTCCAGCATGCCGCCCATCGAGCCGGTCGTGTCCAGCACAAACAGCAGTTCGATGGTCGCGCGCCGTGCCGCTTGTTGCCCGTTGGGCGCGTTTTGCGACAAATGGGGCTGGGCAGCCTGGGCGGGCATGCCGGCAAAGCCGGCCAGCATCATGGCAGCGATCAAGGCGGGGTGGCGCAAGGGGTTCATTTTCTTCTCCGTGAGGTGGCAGCGCACATGCGGGGCCAATACCTGTGAAACGCAGGGCGCGCACGGAAGGGGTCAGCGGCTTTGTAACAACTTATGTCAGGTACCTTGAGGCGATACCGCAGGGCTCATCAGACGACACTTTTTGTCAGATGTTTTTATATGCACAAGATTCCCGGGTGACAACAAAATCACGGCGCTCCGTGAGGATGGCTAAAATTTCCCCAAATGAAACAAGCACTTGCGCGCGGAAATATCTGACCCGCTGTTCATTAGTGTTGTATTCTTACCCTTTTCGGCCCGGACAAACGGCCCCCTCACAAGCAGAGATTGACCTTTCTGCACTACAATACGGCATTCTCGAAAAATGAACAGTGCCGTGCCTAATCTTGTCGAAATCCGCAATCTCCACTTTGCCTATGGTGACCGTTCGATCCTGTCGAACCTGAACATGGACTTCCCGCGCGGGAAAGTGATCGCCGTGATGGGCGGTTCCGGCTGCGGCAAGACCACGGTGCTGCGCCTGATCGGCGGCCAGATCCGCCCGCAAAAAGGCGAGGTCAAGGTCGCCGGCGAAGTCGTGCACGAACTCGATACCGACGGCCTGTACCGGCTGCGCCGCAAGATGGGCATGCTGTTCCAGTTCGGCGCGCTGTTTACCGACCTGTCGGTGTTTGAAAACGTCGCCTTCCCGCTGCGCGAGCATACCAACCTGCCTGACGAACTGATTCGCGACCTGGTGCTGATGAAGCTCAACGCCGTGGGCCTGCGCAATGCCGCGATGCTCAAACCGGCCGAGATTTCGGGCGGCATGGCGCGCCGCGTGGCCGTGGCCCGCGCCGTCGCGCTCGACCCGGAATTGGTGATGTATGACGAACCGTTCGCCGGCCTCGACCCGATCTCGATGGGCGTCACCGCCAACCTGATCAAGCGCCTCAACGAAGCGCTCGGTTCCACCTCGATCCTGGTCTCGCACGACGTGCATGAGTGCTTTGCGATCGCTGATTATGTCTACTTTATGTCTGCTGGAAAAATTGTGGCCCAAGGTACGCCAGCTGACCTGCGCGTCTCCGACGACCCGTACGTGAAGCAATTCGTCAATGCCCAGCCCGACGGACCCGTGCCCTTCCACTATCCCGGCAAGTCGCTGGCCGACGACCTGGGTTTGGGAGCGCCGGCATGATCGTTCTCGACTGGATTGCCGCCATCGGCCGCTACCTGCGCGAGGGCGTGGAAAGCGTGGGCTTTGCCACCCGCTTCTTCCTGAACCTGCTGGGCGTGTCGCCCGGCGCGTTCCGCCGTCCGGGCCTGATTTCCGAGCAGACTCACTTCATCGGCAACTACTCGCTCGTTATCATCATTGTCTCCGGCTTGTTCGTCGGCATGGTGCTGGGCCTGCAGGGTTACATCACGCTCACGCCCTACGGGGCGGAACAAAAGCTTGGCCAGGTGGTCGCATTGGCATTGGTGCGCGAATTGGGTCCGGTCGTCACGGCACTGCTGTTTGCCGGCCGCGCCGGTACCTCGCTGACCGCGCAGATCGGCTTGATGAAAGCCGGCGAGCAATTGTCAGCGATGGAAATGATGGCCATTAATCCTGTGCAGCGCGTGCTGGCGCCCCGTTTCTGGGCCGGCGTGATCGCCATGCCGATCCTGGCAACGATTTTCAGCGCGGTTGGCGTGCTCGGCGGCTATCTGGTCGGCGTGCAACTGATCGGCGTGGACGAAGGCGCCTTCTGGTCGCAGATGCAAGCCAATGTGGATGTCCAGGCCGATGTGATGAACGGCGTGGTCAAGAGTTTTGTGTTCGGCATTGCGGTGACGTTTACCGCACTGTTCCAGGGTTACCACGCCCAGCCGACACCGGAAGACGTTTCGCGCGCCACCACGCGTACCGTGGTGATTGCGTCGCTGATGGTCTGGGGTCTGGACTTCGTGATGACCGCAATCATGTTTAACAAATAAGCACATAATCAAACAAACCTGAATCCGGCGCGGCTGCCGCACCGAATAACAAGTATTAGGAAATAAAAATGCATCGTAAATCTGTCGACGTCTGGGTTGGAATGTTTGTCCTGCTGGGACTGGCCGCACTGTTGTTTCTCGCACTCAAGGCGGGCAATATGAGCACCCTATCCTTTGCCAATACCTACGCCATCACCGGCAAGTTCGACAACATCGGCGGCCTCAAGCCGCAGGCGCCCGTCAAGAGCGCAGGTGTTGTTGTGGGGCGCGTCGGCGACATCAAGTTTGATGACAAGACTTTCCAGGCGCTGGTAACCTTGGAACTGGAAGCGGGCTATAAATTTCCAAAAGATAGCTCCTTGAAAATTCTCACTGCCGGCCTGTTGGGTGAGCAGTACATCGGTATTGAAGCGGGCGGCGACACGGTCAACCTGGCCAATGGTGACAAGATTTCCCGCACCCAGTCGGCCACGGTACTGGAAGACCTGATCAATCAGTTCATCTACAGCAAGGCCGCCGACGGCAAAGAAGAAAAGAGCGCAAAATGACTTTAGCTAAACTGGGCGCCCTGGCGGCGCTGGCCCTGTCCCTGACGGGTTGTGCATCAATGGGCGAAAAAGACCCGTACGAAAAGTTTAATCGTTCGGTATTTACGTTCAACGATGCGATCGACCGTAACGCGCTCAAGCCGGCCGCAACTGCTTACAAAAAGGTGTTGCCGTCGTTCGTGCAAACGGGCGTCAACAACTTCTTTTTCAACCTGTCCGACGTCTGGAGCAGCGCCAATAACCTGATGCAGGGCAAGGGCGAACGCGGCCTGTCCGACTTCACCCGGGTGATCATCAATTCCACTTTCGGCCTGGGTGGCCTGATCGATATCGCGTCTGACGCAGGCCTGCAGCGCCATACGGAAGACTTCGGCCAGACCCTCGGTTATTGGGGCGTACCGCCCGGTCCTTACGTGATGCTGCCGCTGCTCGGGCCGTCCACGCTGCGCGATACCGCCGCGTTGCCGCTCGACATTGCGGGGGATCCCTGGGGTTATGGTATATCCTCTCGTGCACGCAACATCGGTACGCTGGTCAGGGTAGTTGATCAGCGTGCCGTGTTACTGGACGCGAGTAATATTCTGGAAGGCGCTGCCTTGGACCGCTACGAATTTATCCGTGACGGCTATCTGCAGCAGCGTAAGAGTAAGGCATTCGATGGCGAAGGCTCGCGCGCCGAAGCGAAAGAAGCGCGCAAGGAAGATTCGGATGCCGTGCCTGATGCCAAGGCGATCGCCGCGGCCTACGCCGACGACGAAGACCCGCAACCAGCGCCCAAGGATGGCGTCAAGGTTGCACCGAAAGGCGTTGACAAGAATGCTGCGAAGGAAAACGGCAAGCCTGTGTCATCCGAAACTGTCACCAAGTAGTTAACAGGGGAACTGAACCCGCCTCATCGGGTTGCGGCCTTCCTAAATTGCAACTATTCAGAAAAGAGCTTATGAAACTGATCAAACAACTTATCGCCGTCGCCACTGTCGCGCTAGCCACCAACGCCATTGCCGCTCCTGCCGAAGCACCGGACGCGCTCGTCAAGCGCATCAGCGCCGACGTCATCGACACGGCCAAGAACGACAAGGATATCCAGGCCGGCAATCAAAAGAAAGTCATGGACCTGGTCGAGAGCAAGATCTTGCCGCACGTCGATTTCCAGCGCATGACTTCGCTGGCAGCCGGCCGCCACTGGCGCACCGCTACGCCTGAGCAGCAAAAGCAGCTGTCCAACGAGTTCCGCACCCTGCTGATCTTTACGTACTCGGGCGCGCTGTCGCAGATCAAGAATGAAACCGTCGAGTTCAAGCCGCTGCGCGCCGACCCGGCCGACCAGGAAGTGGAAGTGCGTTCGTCGGTCAATGTTGCCCGTGGCGAGCCTGTGACGCTGAACTATCGCCTGGCCAAGGGTCCGCAAGGCTGGAAAATCTTTGACATCAATGTGCTTGGCGCATGGCTGGTCGAGACCTACAAGGGTACGTTCGCCACTGAAATTGGCAAGTCCGGTATCGATGGCTTGATCAAGGCCTTGGCCGAGCGTAACAAGAAGCTGGCCGACAAGCCGCTGAAGTCGCCAAAGTAAAGCCGGCAAGCCATGTCTCAGACCAACAAGCTGGAAAGCATCGAAACCCTGACCGTCATAAACGCCACCGCGGCGCTGGGCCAGGGTCTCGCTGCCATCAAGGGCGGCCAGACCGTGTTCGACTTCGGTTCCGTGAAAACGGCCGACTCGTCCGCAGTCGCGGTGCTGTTGGCGTGGAAACGCGCTGCCCGCAAGTCGGGCGTTGCGCTGTCGTATGTTAATTTGCCGGCCAGCTTGATCAGCCTGTCGGCGCTGTACGGTGTCGATGCCTTGCTGGTGGATACGCCCGCCAATTTGCAGCACCATTGATCCTGCCTTTTATGTACCGAACCATGTGCCGCAACGGTGCCTGGTTCGGGACATGTCTATACGAGCTGTTATTGCTGGCTCACTTCATTACCCCCCGATATCACCTATAATTGACGGCTCACCTCGTCGCGCACCTCCTTATACAGTGGCATGCTGTATATACAACAACTACTACTTAAAGCATGACAGCGATTCAGATTAACAGCGTCGAAAAAAGCTACAAGTCCCTCAAGGCCTTGGCCGGCGTTACCCTGACGATTGAAGAAGGCGAATTCTTCGGACTGCTCGGGCCCAACGGCGCCGGCAAGACCACGCTCATCTCGACTATCGCAGGCCTGATCCGGCCCGACGCGGGCAGCGTCAAGATCCATGGCCACGACGTCATCACCGACTTTCGCGCCGCGCGCGGCAAGCTTGGCGTGGTGCCGCAGGAACTGGTGTTCGATCCCTTCTTCACGGTGCGCGAAACGCTGCGCCTGCAGTCGGGCTATTTCGGTCTGAAGAACAACGACAAGTGGATCGACGAGGTCATGGACAACCTGGACCTGACCAACAAGGCCGACGTGAATATGCGCGCCCTGTCCGGCGGCATGAAGCGGCGCGTGCTGGTGGCCCAGGCACTGGTGCACAAACCGCCCGTGATCGTGCTCGACGAGCCGACCGCCGGGGTCGACGTGGAGCTGCGCCAGACGCTGTGGAAGTTCATCTCGCGCCTGAACCGCGAAGGCCACACCGTGGTCCTGACCACCCATTACCTGGAAGAGGCGCAAGCCATGTGCCAGCGCGTGGCCATGCTCAAGAACGGCACCGTGGTGGCACTCGACACCATGAGCGCGCTGATTCGCCGCATCTCCGGTTCGCAGCTGATCGTGCACCTGGCGGGCGGCCAACTGCCCGACGACCTGCGCCATCTGGTCGCGCACGACGAGCAAGATAGTGGGCAGGCGAACAAATACAGCTTGCGCGTGAATGAATACGCGGAAGTCGAGCCGATTCTTGCGCGCCTGCGCCAAAGCGGCGCCGTGATCGATGAAATGCAATTGCAGCAAGCGGACCTGGAAGACATCTTCTTGCAGATCATGGACAAGGGGGCGGTATGAGTGTGTTCTCCGTCGGTTTCCAGACCTTGCTGTACAAAGAGACGCTGCGCTTTTGGAAGGTGGCCACGCAAACCGTGGCCGCGCCGGTCCTCACCGCCATGCTCTACCTGCTGATCTTCGGCCATGTGCTCGAGGGGCGCGTCAACATGCTGCCCGGCGTGAGCTACACCGCCTTCCTGATTCCCGGCCTGGTGATGATGAGCGTGCTGCAAAATGCGTTCGCCAACTCCTCGTCCTCGCTGATCCAGTCCAAGATCACCGGCAACCTGGTGTTCATTTTGCTGCCGCCGCTGTCGCACTGGGAGATCATTTCCGCCTACGTGCTCGCCTCCGTCGTGCGCGGCCTGGCGGTGGGGCTGGGCGTGTTCATCGTCACCATCTGGTTCACCAGCATGAGCTTTGCGGCGCCGGTGTGGATCATCGTGTTCGCGCTGCTGGGCGCGGCCATCCTGGGCACCATGGGCCTGATCGCCGGCATCTGGGCCGAAAAATTCGACCAGCTGGCCGCTTTTCAGAACTTCCTGATCATGCCGGCGACGTTTTTGTCGGGCGTGTTCTATTCGATCAAGTCGCTGCCGCCGTTCTGGCAGGCGGTGTCGCACTTCAATCCCTTCTTCTACATGATCGACGGTTTTCGCCACGGGTTCTTCGGCCAGTCCGACATTTCGCCGTGGACCAGCCTGGCCATCGTGTCGGTGTTCTTCGCGCTACTCGCGGGGATCGCCATCAATCTGCTCAAGCGCGGCTACAATCTGCGCCACTAACATCAGCCAAGACAAGGAAACCTCGTGACCACCACTCCCGAACTGATTCACGGCTACATCCAGGCCGGCCTCGAATGCACCCACCTTGAAGTGGACGGCGACGGCCAGCACTTCAACGCCCTGATCGTCTCGCCCGCATTTGCCGGCAAGCGCCCGATCCAGCGCCACCAGCTGGTCTACGCCGCGCTGGGCGAGCGCATGCGCGAAGAGATCCACGCCCTGTCGATGAAGACACTCACCCCCGACGAATACCAAGGATAAGACATGGACCAGCTCAAGATCGTCGGCGGCAAGCGCCTTGATGGGGAAATCAGCATTTCGGGCGCGAAGAACGCGGCGCTGCCTATCCTGTGCGCGGGCCTGTTGACGGCCGGCGACCTGGTGCTGACCAACGTGCCGCGCCTGCACGACGTCAAGACCATGTTGAAACTGCTGGCCAAGACCGGCCTGAAGGTGGACCAGGTCGCCGACGAACAGGTGACCTTGAACGGCAGCGCCATCGACACGCTCGAAGCGCCCTACGAACTGGTGAAAACCATGCGCGCCTCGATCCTGGTGCTCGGCCCCCTGCTGGCGCGCTTTGGCGAAGCGAAGGTGTCGCTGCCGGGCGGCTGCGCGATCGGCTCGCGCCCCGTGGACCAGCACATCAAGGGCTTGCAGGCGCTGGGCGCCGAGATCACCATCGAAGGCGGCTACATCTACGCTAAGTGCAAAAAGCTCAAGGGCGCGCGCATCCACACCGACATGATCACCGTGACCGGCACCGAGAACCTGCTGATGGCCGCCACCCTGGCCGAAGGCGAGACGATTCTGGAAAACGCCGCGCGCGAGCCGGAAGTGACGGACCTGGCCAACCTGCTGGTGAAAATGGGCGCCAAAATCGAAGGCATCGGCACCGACCGCCTGGTGATCCAGGGCGTGCCCGAACTGCATGGCGCCAGCCACGCCGTGATCTCGGACCGGATTGAAGCGGGCACGTTTTTGTGCGCCGTGGCGGCCACCGGCGGCGACATCCTGCTCAAAAACACTCGCACCGACATTTTTGACGTGGCGCTCGACAAGCTGCGCGACATTGGCGTGGTAATGACGTCCGGCCCGGACTGGATCCGCGCGCAAATGAGCGGCCGTCCCAAGCCGGTGTCGTTTCGCACCACTGAATACCCGGGCTTCCCAACCGACATGCAGGCGCAGTTCATGGCCGTCAACGTGATCGCCGCCGGCACCAGCCGCGTGACCGAGACCATTTTCGAAAACCGCTTCATGCACGTGCAGGAAATGGTGCGCCTGGGCGCGTCGATCTCGACCGAAGGCAACACCGCCTTCATCAAGGGCGTCGACCACCTGATCGGCGCGCCCGTCATGGCGACCGACCTGCGCGCCTCGGCCTCGCTGGTGATCGCCGCCATGGCCGCCCGTGGCGAAACCATCATCGACCGCATCTATCACCTCGACCGCGGCTACGACCGCATGGAAGTGAAGCTGTCGGCGGTGGGCGCCGATATCGTGCGCGTCAAATAACCGATATTACGTAAAGCGAGAGCGATGAACCCATTTAGCACCATCCCGGCCAGTTCGCAGCTCATTCTTGCGCTGTCGAAGGGCCGCATTTTCGAGGACACGCTGCCGCTGCTGGCCTCGGCCGGCATCACCGTGCTGGAAAATCCGGAAACGTCGCGCAAACTGATTTTGGCGACCAACGACCCGAACGTGCGCGTGATCATCGTGCGCGCCTCCGACGTGCCCACCTACGTGCAGCACGGCGCGGCCGACTTTGGCGTGGCCGGCAAGGACGTGCTGCTCGAACACGGCGGCGAAGGCCTGTACCAGCCGATTGACTTAAATATCGCCAAGTGCCGCATGTCGGTCGCGGTGAACGCGGGCTTTGACTACGAAAAGGCCGTGCGCACCGGCGCGCGCTTGCGCGTGGCCACCAAGTTCGTCGAAACGGCGCGCCAGCATTTTGCCTCCAAGGGCGTGCACGTGGACCTGATCAAGCTGTATGGCTCGATGGAGCTCGCGCCCATTGTCGGCCTGTCGGACGCCATCGTCGACGTGGTCTCGACCGGCAGCACGCTGCGCGCCAACAATTTGGTGGAAGTCGAAGAAATCATGGACATCTCGTCGCGCCTGGTCGTCAACCAGGCCGCGCTCAAGCTCAAGCGCGAGCGTTTGCAACCCATCCTCGAGGCGTTCGAACGCGCCGCGAAGTTGAAAAACTAAACTGAAGAACTCAAGTCAAGCTTATGTCGCTACAGATCCGCAAACTCGATTCGGCCCAGCCGGACTTCAAACAACGCTTGGCGACGCTGCTCGCTTTTGAAGCGCACGCCGATGAAGCGCTCGAACAAGCCGTAGCGGCCATTTTGCATGATGTGAAAACCCGCGGCGACGCCGCTGTCCTCGAGTACACCAACCGCTTCGACCGCATCCCTGGCGGCGCCCAAAGCATGGCCCACTTCGACGTTGGCCAGGCTGAACTCGACGCCGCGCTCGCGTCGCTGCCGCTGGCCCAGCGCGCCGCCCTGCAGACGGCGGCCGAACGTATCCGCGTGTTCCACGAGCGCCAGAAGCAGGAGCTCGGCGGTTTTACCTATACCGAGCCTGACGGCACCGTGCTGGGCCAGAAAATCACCCCGCTCGACCGGGTCGGCATTTACGTCCCGGGCGGCAAGGCGGCCTACCCGTCGTCGGTGCTGATGAACGCCATTCCCGCGCACGTGGCGGGCGTGCAGGAAATCATCATGGTGGTGCCTACGCCCGACGGCATCAAGAACCAGATGGTGCTCGCCGCGGCCGCTATTGCGGGCGTGACGCGCGTGATCACCATCGGCGGCGCGCAAGCGGTGGCCGCTCTCGCCTACGGCACGGCCAGCATCGCCCCGGTCGACAAGATCGTCGGCCCCGGCAACGCCTATGTGGCCGCGGCCAAGCGGCGCGTGTTTGGCACCGTGGGCATCGACATGATTGCCGGTCCGTCCGAAATCCTGGTGCTGTGCGACGGCACCACCGACCCGGACTGGGTGGCCATGGACCTGTTTTCGCAGGCCGAGCACGATGAGCTGGCGCAGGCGATCATGCTGTGCCCCGACGAAGCCTACATTGCCAGGGTCGAAGCGAGCATCCACAAGCTGCTGCCGAGCATGCCGCGCAGTGACACCATCCGCACCTCCCTGACCGACCGCGGCGCGCTGATCAAGGTGCGCGACATGACTGAAGCGTGCGAGATCGCCAACGCGATCGCCGCCGAACACCTGGAAATTTCGGCCGACAATCCGCAGCAGTGGGCCGACCAGATCCGCCACGCGGGCGCCATATTCCTGGGCCGTTTTTCGTCCGAATCGCTGGGCGACTATTGCTGCGGCCCGAACCACGTGCTGCCCACGTCGCGCACGGCGCGCTTTTCGTCGCCGCTGGGCGTGTACGACTTCCAGAAGCGTTCATCGATCATTTTTGTCAGCGAAGCGGGGGCGCAAACCTTGGGCAAAGTTGCCGCCGAACTGGCCTACGGCGAAGGCTTGCAGGCGCACGCCCTCAGCGCCGAACTGCGTCTGACGCGCCTGCCATGAGCGCGCCCTGGATCAACCAGGTGTTTTGCGAGGATGCGCTGGAAGGCCTGGCGCGCATTCCCGACGGCGCCATCGATCTGATCCTGACCGATCCGCCCTACAACCTGGGCAAGGACTACGGCAACGACTCGGACCAGCAAAGCGTGGCCGCCTACCTGGCCTGGACCGAGGACTGGATCACCAAGGCGCTGCCCAAGCTCAAACCGAACGGCAGCCTGTATATCTTTTTGACGTGGCGCTTTTCGCCCGAGATTTTCGTGATGCTCAAGCAGCGCATGACGATGATGAACGAGATCATCTGGGACCGGCGCGTACCCTCGATGGGCGGCAGCGTGCGCAGCTTTACGTCGGTGCACGACACGATCGGCTTTTTCGTCAAGCGCAAGGACTATTATTTCGACCTGGACGCGGTGCGCATTCCATACGACGCCGAGACAAAAAAGGCGCGCTCGCGCTCCATTTTCGTCGGCGCCAAGTGGCTCGAGCAGGGCTACAACCCGAAGGATTTGTGGAGCGTCTCGCGTCTGCACAAGGAGCATCCCGAGCGCGAAGACCATCCGACCCAAAAGCCGCTGGAAATCATCGAGCGCATGGTCAAGGCATCGTGTCCGCAGGGCGGCGTGGTGCTCGACCTGTTCCTGGGCAGCGGCACCACGGCGATGGCGGCCAAGAACTGCGGGCGCGATTTTGTCGGCTTTGAACTGAACCCCGATTACTGCGAGGTGATCCGCAACCGCCTGGCCGCGCCGCAAGACCAGGCGCCCAAGCCGGCGAAAACCAAGCCAGCCCGCAAACCAGCCTCCAAGCCGGACCCGGAAAACCTGAACCTCGAACTGCCGCTGATGGAGAGCTGACATGCCTTTTCTCGACAAACTGATTGCCAATACCATCCGCGACGTCGTGCGCAACGACGAGTCGTACCACGTGCCCGATTCCACCGGCTTCATCAAGCTCGACGCGATGGAAAACCCGTACGCGCTGCCGCTGCACATGCGTGCCGAACTGGGCCGGCGCCTGGCCGACGCGGTGCTGAACCGCTATCCGGTGCCAAGCTATGCAAGCCTCAAGCACAAGCTGTGCGCCCGCATGGGCGTGCCGCACGGGTACGACGTGATCTTGGGCAATGGGTCGGACGAATTGATTTCCATGATCGCCACCGCGATTACCGGCGGCCAGCGCCGGCCCGTGATCATGGCGCCGGTGCCGGCGTTCGTGATGTTCGCGCGCACCGCCATGCTGGCCGGTTGCGAATTTGTCGGCGTCCCCTTGCGCGAAGACTTCACGCTTGACAAGGACGCCATGCTGGCCGCCATCCGGGAGCACCGCCCGGCCGCCGTGTTTCTCGCCTACCCGAACAACCCGACCGGCAACCTGTTCGATGAAAACGACATCGTCGAGATCATCCAAGAGCTGGGCGAGCGGGGCATTGCCATCCTCGACGAAGCGTACGCGCCGTTTGCGCGCTCGAGCTTCATGGCGCGCCTGCCCGAGTTCGAGAACATGATTGTCATGCGCACCGTGTCCAAGCTGGGCCTGGCCGGCATCCGGCTCGGCTACATGTCGGCGGCGCCCGCGCTGCTGGCGCAGTTTGAAAAAGTGCGCCCGCCCTACAACATCAATGTGCTGACCCAGCTGGCGGCGGAGTTTGCGCTCGACCATATCGACCTGCTCAACGAGCAGGCCGCCCTGATCGTGGCGGCGCGCGGCGCGCTGGCCGCCGAGCTGAGTGCACTTCCCGGCGTGACGGTGTACCCGTCCTCGGCCAATTTTCTCCTGGTGCGCGTGCCCGACGCGGGGGCGACGATCACGCAACTCAATGCGGACAAGGTCCTTGTCAAAAATGTGAGTAAAATGCACGAGACGCTTGCCAACTGCATCCGTGTGACCGTGAGTACGCCCGAAGAAAATGCCGCCTTCCTGGATGCCTTCAAGGCATCGCTGATGCCCCAATCTTAAGCTTACCAATCTTCAGCTTACCAACAATCGAGCAAACGTCCATGACCCGCACCGCAGAAATTACGCGCAACACCAACGAGACGCAAATCCGCGTCGCCATCAACCTTGACGGCACCGGCATTCAAAAGCTCAATACGGGCGTGCCCTTTCTTGACCATATGCTCGACCAGATCGCGCGCCACGGCCTGATCGACCTGGACATCGAATGCGTGGGCGACCTGCACATCGACGCCCACCATACCGTCGAAGACACCGGCATCACGCTCGGCATGGCGGTCGCCAAGGCGATCGGCGACAAGAAAGGCATCCGCCGCTATGGCCACGCCTATGTGCCGCTGGACGAAGCGCTCTCGCGCGTGGTGATCGACTTTTCCGGCCGTCCCGGCCTTGAAATGCACGTGCCCTGGAAGCGCTCGATGATCGGCGCCTTCGACGTCGACCTGGCGCATGAGTTTTTCCAGGGCTTCGTCAACCACGCGCTGGTGTCCCTGCACATCGACAACTTGCGCGGCGAGAATGCCCACCACCAGTGCGAAACCGTGTTCAAGGCCTTTGGGCGCGCGCTGCGCATGGCGGCCGAACTCGATGCACGCTCGGCCGGCACGATTCCTTCCACCAAGGGCAGCCTCTGAGCGTCGTCGCGCCGGATTGAAAATCTATGAATAAAATTGTTGTGGTCGACGGCATGGGCAATTTGCGCTCGGTGGCGCAAGCGCTGCGCGCCGTCGCACCGGAAGCGAATGTGATTGTATCGAGCAACCCGGCCGATATCGACAGCGCCGACCGCGTGGTGCTGCCGGGCCAGGGCGCCATGCGCGACTGCATGGCCACGCTGCGCGCGGCGGGCCTGGAACCGGCGCTGCGGCGCGCCGCCGCCACCCGGCCCTTGATGGGCGTGTGTGTGGGCGAGCAAATGCTGTTTGACATCAGCGACGAAGGCGATGAGCCGGGCCTGGGCCTGATGCCTGGCAAGGTCGTGCGTTTTCAGCTGGACGGCAAGCTGCAGGCCGATGGTTCGCGCTTCAAGGTTCCGCAGATGGGCTGGAACCGCGTCAAGCAAGTGCGGTCACACCCGATGTGGGAAGGCGTTGCCGACGACGCGTATTTCTATTTTGTGCACAGCTACTATGTGCAGCCGGCCGATGCAGCACTGGTTGCCGGCGAAACCGACTACGGGCAGCCGTTTTGCTGCGCCGTGGCGCGCGACAATATTTTTGCGACCCAGTTTCACCCGGAGAAAAGCGCCGCGGCGGGACTACAGATGTACAAGAACTTCGTTCACTGGAATCCTTGATTTCCAACCTAACCTTTAAGACAAACGATCATGCTGCTTATTCCTGCCATCGACCTCAAAGACGGTCACTGCGTGCGCCTCAAACAGGGCGACATGGAACTTGCCACCGTCTTTTCCGAAGACCCTGCCGAGATGGCGCTGCACTGGCTCAAGCAAGGCGCGCGCCGCCTGCATCTGGTGGACCTGAACGGCGCCTTTGCCGGCAAGCCGAAGAACGAGCCGGCCGTCAAATCCATCTTGCAAGTGGTGCAGGCGTTCGCGCTCGAGAACGACATCGATGAAATTCCCGTGCAGTTGGGCGGCGGCATCCGCGACCTCGACACCATCGAGCGCTATCTGGACGACGGCATCACCTACATCATCGTGGGCACGGCGGCGGTGAAAAATCCCGGGTTCTTGCACGACGCCTGCGGCGCCTTCCCGGGCAGCATCATTGTCGGTCTGGACGCCAAGGACGGCAAGGTTGCCACCGATGGCTGGAGCAAGATGTCCGGCCACGAAGTGATCGATCTGGCCAAGAAGTTTGAAGCCTATGGCGTGGAATCGATCATCTATACCGACATCGGCCGCGACGGCATGATGGGCGGCATTAATATCGAGGCGACCGTCAAGCTGGCGCAGGCCGTGCGCATTCCCATCATCGCCTCGGGCGGGCTGCACAATATCGGCGACGTCGAAGCGCTGTGCGCGGTGCAGGAAGAAGGCATCGAAGGGGTGATCTGCGGGCGTTCGATCTACGAAGGCACCATCAACCTGGCCCAAGCGCAAGCGCGCGCCGACGAACTGAGTGAAGGCGATTTGGCCTAAAGGCTAAGAAAATCTTATGCTTGCAAAACGAATCATTCCGTGCCTGGACGTGACCGATGGCCGCGTCGTCAAGGGCGTCAATTTCACCGAGTTGCGCGATGCGGGCGACCCGGTGGAAATCGCGCGCGGCTACGACGAGCAGGGCGCCGACGAAATCACCTTCCTCGACATCACGGCCACCTCCGACAACCGCGACCTGATTTTGCACATCATTGAAGCGGTGGCCTCGAAAGTGTTCATCCCGCTGACCGTCGGCGGCGGCGTGCGCAAGGTGGAAGACGTGCGCCGGCTGTTAAATGCCGGCGCCGACAAGGTCAGCATGAATACGTCGGCGGTGACCAATCCCGAACTGGTGTTTGACGCCTCCCAAAAGCATGGCTCGCAATGCATCGTCGTGGCCATTGATGCCAAGCAGGTAGCGCCCGGCAAGTGGGAAGTCTTCACCCACGGCGGGCGCAAAGCCACGGGGCTGGACGCGATCGCCTGGGCCATGAAGATGGAAAGCCTGGGCGCCGGCGAAATCCTGCTCACCAGCATGGACCGCGACGGCACCAAGATCGGCTTCGACCTTGGTTTGACGAGCGGCGTGTCGAACGCGGTGGGGATTCCCGTGATCGCCTCGGGCGGCGTGGGCGGCCTGCAGGATTTGGCCGACGGCATCAAGATTGGCCGTGCCGATGCGGTGCTGGCGGCGAGCATTTTCCACTTCGGGAAGCATACGGTCCAGGAAGCGAAGCGCTTCATGGCCGCGCAAGGTATTCCCATGAGGCTAGATTAATATGGCCCCCCGCGTGCGCGAGGGCGATGCGAGGAGCAATTATGCCTAATGGAACGATTGCAAGTGCCGCGAATGCGAAGTGGCTCAAGAAGGTCAAGTGGGATGAGAACGGCCTGGTGCCGGTGATCGCGCAGGAAGCAGGATCGAACGACGTGCTGATGTTTGCCTGGATGAACCGCGACGCCTTGTCAAAAACAGTCGAGTTGGGTGAAGCGGTGTACTGGAGCCGTTCGCGCAAGAAACTCTGGCACAAGGGTGAAGAGTCGGGCCACACGCAAAAAGTGCTGGAAATTAGGCTCGATTGCGACGAAGACGTGGTGCTGCTGAAAATCGAGCAAAAGGGCGGCATTGCTTGCCACACGGGGCGCCACTCGTGCTTCTATCAAAAATTCGATGGCGACGCCAAGAGCGGCGACTGGCAAGTGACCGACCCGGTGCTGCAAGACCCCGCGACCATTTACACCACACCGAAGAAATAACCATGAGCATTACACTTTCCCGGCTGGCCGCGGTCATCGAGTCGCGCAAAATTGAAAACGGCGGCGACCCGGCCGCATCGTACGTGTCGCGCCTGTTTGCCAAGGGCGACGACGCCATCCTGAAAAAGATTGGCGAAGAAGCGACCGAGCTGGTCATGGCCGCCAAGGATGCGCGGGTGGACGGTGACACCAGCAAGGTGCTCTACGAATGCGCCGACCTGTGGTTCCACTCGCTGGTGATGCTGGCCAACTTCAACCTGACGCCCCAGCAAGTATTGGATGAACTGGCGCGGCGCGAAGGCGTGTCCGGCATCGAAGAAAAAGCTGCCCGCAAGGACGAATTGCGCGACGCCCTCGAGACTGACAAACACTAATCCGGAGCATTCGTGGACAACTGCCTCTTTTGCAAAATCGCCTCAAAACAGATTCCCTCGACCATCGTCTTTGAAGATGACGAGTTGCTGGCATTCAAGGATATTCACCCTGCGGCGCCGGTGCACCTGCTCATCATTCCCAAGCAGCACATAGCCACCCTGTCCGACTGCAACGGCACCCATACCCCACTGTTGGGCAAGATGCTGTCGCTGGCGCCCAGGCTGGCCGCCGAGCACGGCTGCGCCGTCACCTTCGACGCCGACGGCACGCCGGGCGGTGGCTACAAGACATTGATCAACAGTGGTCCTGACGGCGGGCAAGAGGTGTACCATCTGCACGTGCACCTGATTGGCGGCGCCCACCCGTGGAAAGGCCAGCGCTAATCCCTTCACAGCGCACTTCAGACCCCGGTGGAGATCGCGGATATTATTTTCACGGAACAATATTTGTTCGCGCGGGTGGGCGTTAGGGCACGCAGGGCATGCATCGCGTAAAATACCCGCTTAGGCTTGACGATTTCAGGCGTGTTCGCCTGGCAAGGAGAAAATGATGGGTGGATTGAGTATTTGGCACTGGGTAATCGTGCTGCTGGTCGTGGTACTGGTGTTCGGCACCAAAAAGCTGGGCAATATGGGTGGCGACATCGGCAAGGCTGTCAAAGGCTTCAAGGATGGCGTCAAGGGCGAAGAGGAAAAGCCAACCGTCGTTGTCCCTCCGTCGCAAGTTGCGGACAAGACGACGATCGACGTTGAAGCGAAAGAGAAAAACAAGTTTTGATGAGCGCGCGTGTCCGCCACGCGCCTCGCTGACTTGAACACGCATGATCGATCTTGGACTCTCGAAACTCGCCATCATCGGCGTTGTCGCGCTGGTTGTCATCGGCCCTGAAAAGCTGCCGAAAGTAGCGCGCATGGCCGGCAGTTTGTATGGCCGCATGCAACGCTACCTGCACGAAGTTAAATCCGAAGTCAGCCGCGAGATCGAACTCGACGAGCTGCGTAACCTCAAAAAAGAATTCGAGGAGTCGGCCAACACCATCCGCTCCGATGTCGAATCGTCGATCAAGGAAAGTATTGACGACGTCGAGTCCGCCTGGCGCGACCTGCCCTCGTCCACGGCCCCGACCGTGGCGACCGCGAGCATGTCGGACCTCGAGCGCAAGGCGCGCGACTTCCGGCGCAAGAAACTGGTGCGCAACTCGGCCGTTCCTGGCTGGTACAAACAGCGTCACGGTGGCAAGTCGCACATTATGTCCGGCGCGGCCCGCGTCAAGAAGTTCCGTCCGCGCGCTTCCTCCACCTCTTCGTTCTTTTAAATGACAGACCACGCCCCCGTCGAAGAGACTTTCGTATCGCACCTGATTGAACTGCGCAACCGTATCGTCAAGGCGCTGATCGGCGTTGCTGTCGTGTGCGCCGCTCTGTTTGCCTGGCCCGGCGCGCGCGAAATTTATGACTTCATCGCCAGTCCAATGGTCGCCTCGCTCGGCCCCAAGTCGATGATGATTGCCACCGGCGTCATTTCGCCTTTCCTGGTGCCGATGAAGGTCACGCTGGTGCTCGCGTTTATCATCTCGCTGCCGTGGGTGTTTTATCAGATGTGGGCCTTCGTCGCGCCCGGGCTGTACCAGCATGAAAAGCGCCTGGTGCTGCCGCTGGTGCTGTCGTCCTCGCTGCTGTTCATCGGCGGCGTCGCTTTCTGCTACTTTTTCGTGTTCGGACGCGTTTTCAAATTTATTTCGTCATTCTCGCCCGACTCCATTCACATGATGCCGGACATCGAAAATTATCTCGATTTCGTCATGTCCATGTGCCTGGCCTTTGGCGCCACTTTCGAAGTGCCGGTGGTGGTGGTGATTCTGGTGCGCATGGGTATTGTCACCGTGGCCAAGCTCAAGGAAGTGCGCCGTTACGCTATCGTGGGATCGTTCGTGATCGCCGCGATCGTGACGCCGCCCGATATCGTCAGCCAGCTGGCGCTCGCTATCCCGATGTGCCTGCTGTATGAACTGGGCCTGCTGCTGGCGCCCGTTTTCGTAAAAGCGACCCAAGCCCCTGAAGATCCAAGCTGAGGAGCCGTTTATGCATGCGTGGTTGAAAACCGCCATTCCCAAACTGGCGTCGCTCGACATCGAGCGCAGCGTGACGTTCTTCGAGCAGATCGGCTTTACCCGCACCGCCGTCTATCCCACGGCCGCCATGGTCACGCGCGACAGCGTCGACATCCATTTCTGGCTGACGACCGATCCTGCGATCCCCAAATTGACGGGTTGCCGCGTCAACGTGGACGGCATCGACAAGCTGTACGCCGAATTCCAGCTGCTCGACATTATTCATCCCGACGATCCCCTCAGCGACAAGCCATGGGGATTGCGGGAATTTTCAATTCTCGATGTGGATGGCAACCTGCTGACGTTTTCCGCGCCGATCACGGCACCAGCGTAAGCAACAAGCGCACGCGCCCCTCAGTGCCGGCTGCTAAGCTCAGGCGTATGCCTGGAGACAAAACGCGCCGCCATTAAGGCGCCGGCCAAGCCAACCACAATCGCCGTCGTACTGCCTGAAAAACCCACCGCCGTGTTCCTGGCGATCTTGCCCGCCTTGGGCTTGAGCAGCTCAATGCGGCGGCTCGTCATCTGCGCGCCCAGTTCGCTCAGCCGGTCCTTTCCCAGCAAGCGCTCCGCCTGCGGCAGCAGCACCGTTTCCTCATCGGCGACGTGGTGCATCACGTCGCGCATCAATTCATGCATCAGCTTGTCATGGCGGGCGTCACTCGCCTTGGTCTGACGCAATTCGTCGATAAAGCGGCGCATCTCCATATGCTCCGGCTCGCTTTTTTGCAACACGGGGCTGTCGTCAAGGCGGCGCATGACGGGATAAAAAATTTCTTCCTCCAGCGTGGCATGTATCTCCAGTGCATCGCAGATAGTCTTTGCAAGTGCCTTCTTGACGCTGGTTTTTGCCGTGCCGGTGTATTGGTGAAACGTGACCAGCACATGCGAATGGTCGAAGCGGATCATGTCGGTAATCGACGGACTGAGTTTACTCAAAGAAAACATAGCTGTTTCTCCTTGTAGGGTCAACAGTCATCATAGCCAGTGCAGCCTGCGACGTCAGTAAGCGTTCGTCGCAGGCGCTCGTCAGCCTAGTCCTTCATGCTAGGGACAATTTCCGATGATGTAGAACCCGGCGGACGTCTGCGCCAGCGTCTTGGTGTAGAACGTATTGTCCAGCCCCATGTTCTGGTTCGAGCCGTTCGCCAGTGCATAGCCGCCGCTGTCATGCGCGCGCCCGGCCTGCACATGCGCATAGTTGGTCGCGCTCGTCGCCGTGCAGACAAAGCCCGACGTCGTCGTTCCCGTCACCACGCCCGACAATGCGCTTTCCGTGCCGCTGCCGTTGACCGACGACGCCTGGAAGTTGTAGCTGGTGCTGGCCGCCAGGCCCGTGTTGTTGAACGTGGTGCCCGTCAGCGGGGCCGGTGTGACTTTGGCGCCATTGCGGTAGACGTTGTAGCCAGTGGCGCCGCTGGCGGCACTCCACGCCAGGGCGATCGAGCTGGCGCTGTTGCCAGTGACGGCCAAACCGGCAGGTGGCTGAACCGCCGGCACGGGACCGACCAGGAACTGGCCGATGGCACATGGCGCCGAGGTCTGTCCGGTGACGCTGTCGGTTGCCGTCACGCTGCCGCTGTAGTAGCCGTTGGCAAGCGCGTAGCCGATACTGAAGCTGGCGCCGCTGCCGGCAGCCGGGTCATGCACGCCGGTCGTACCGTTCAGCACCACGCGATAGCTGCCGATGGTGCCGCTGGCCGACCCGGTCACCGTGGCGGCATTGCCCGAGACCGCGGCATTACATGCCGTCATCACAGGCGCCGCGACGGCGCTCACGCGCAAGTTGTTCTTGAACCAGAAATCCATCACGAAGCCGGGATAGCTGACTTTGGTTGCATCCACATAGTTGGCGTTCTGTCCGCCAGGGCCGGCGGGCCACGCGTGTGCCATGCCGGTCACGGTGATTTCAGACGTGCGCAATTTGCCGTTGCTGTCGGTATAGGCGATATTGCTGCCGCCGGTCGGCACCGTCACCGCCGCTGCCTTGGTGAAAGCGCCCCCGTACACGCCGCGCATGGCCGCCGCATCCATAGGGCCGTAGGCCTGGGCCACGGTGTAGTCGCCCGTGCCCCAGACCACGCTGGCTATTTGCGTTGAAAAATTCGTTGCGTTGGCGCCCGCCAGGTTCCTGCAATTGGTGGTTGCCGTCGCTGCCGTGTAGCCGGATGGCACGAAGCCGATCTGGCCGGTGGTGGTGCCCGGCGGCGGCCCGGCGTTGATGCCGGCGCCGGCAAAAATGTCCGGCGCCATGCAGGCCAGCGCCATCGTCTGGCCACCGCCCGACGACAGGCCGGTGACGTAGACTTGCTTGGGATCGATCGCGTATTGGGGATTGGTGACGAAACGGTTGATCAGATTGAGCAGGACGGCGTCGTGCCCCGATGTGCGATTGTGGTTGGTGCTGGTGTAATCCCAGCAGTGGCTGCCGTACACATTGCCGGTCGCATTTGGTGCCAGCACCACGGCGCCGTACTGGTCCGCCGCCGCCTTCCAGTTGAACCCTTTGTCCGCTGTCGAGTCAATAATATCGCCGGCCGCCGTTTGCGCGCAGCCATGCAGTACCAGTACCAGTGCACGCTTGCCGCCCAGGGTAGGTGCGCTTGCGGGCCAGTAGAAGTAGCCGGTCAGGTTGCCGCCGTTGATGCTGTCCGCCGCCCAGGTCTGGTTGGCGCTCCACGTACCGGGGCCCGCTGCCACTTGCGCCTGGGCGGACTGGGGAAGCAGGGGCAACAGGATAAGCAGCGATGCAGCGGCCCGCCGCAGAACGGCGTGTGTTGTATTTACCATTGATAGTCTCCATTATTTTCTGATTGTGAGGTGGCTTTTCGCTCTTGTGGTACGACCGTCGCGGCGCGCATTGGTGCCCGCAGCGTCAACCGATCGAATTTATTCTACGCAGTTAATAATTTCTGGATGCTAAGATTGACGGGGGGTATCGGCACGCCCTGTGTGCGAAATTGCACGGGAACGGGCAAGACTTCTCTCTCACCGGAAGGAAATCAGATGTCAGAACGCGCACTATTTGGCTTGTTAGCCGAATACAACGAGGCGATGAACACCAAGCTCTACCAGGCTGCGGGGCAGCTGTCAGCCGAGCAATTGAATGAGGACAGGGGGGCTTTTTTCGGCTCGCTGAGCGGCACCATGAACCATATTGTGGCCGGCGACACCATCTGGCTGCAGCGTTTTGCCGGCCACCCGGCCCGCTTTGCGGCGCTGCAGCCAGTGCTGGCAATGGCGGCGCCGGCCGGCTTGACGGCCATCTACAGTCGCGACCTGGCGACCTTGTCCGTGCAGCGCGGCAAGCTCGACGCGATCATCAGGCAATGGGTGGCCGGGCTGGCCGACGCCGACCTGCAGCATGTGCTGCAGTATAAAAACACCAAAGGCGTGCCGGCGCAAAAGCGCTTTTCAAGCCTGGTGCTGCACTTTTTCAATCACCAGACCCATCACCGCGGCCAGGCCAGCACCTTGCTCTCGCAGGCGGGCATCGATCTGGGCATGACGGACTTGCTGGCCTGGATTCCTAACGAGTACTAGCGTCCAGCGCCAGCGCGTATAGCGGGCTGTCCGACACGGTATTGTGGCCGGTCCCTGCAATGACGACCTGGCGCGCGATGCCCGGCTGGAAGCGCGTGAGCAGCAAGTCGGTGCTCGCGCGCGGGATGACGGCGTCGTTTTCGGCCGTCACCAGCGTGGTGGGCACCTTCACCAGCGGCGCGTAGCGCCAGGATTCGAACTTGTCGGTCATCAGATAGCGCACCGGCATGAGCGGGAACTGCCCGGCGGCCAATTCCACCATGCTGTCGTAGGGCGTGACCAGCACCAGGCGCGCCACCGGCCGCGCGCTGGCCAGGTACAGCGCCACGCCGGAGCCAAGGCTGCGACCGATCACGGTGACCTGGGCATGCCGCGCCTGAACCTGATCGAACAACGCCAGCGCGTCGGCAAACAGCGCTGCCTGGCTTGGCTTGCCCGCGCTGCCGCCGTAGCCGCGATAGTGCATCAGGTACAGCGCCTGCTGCGAAAACGCGGCAGCCAGGTCCGGCAAGCTGCCCGACACGTCCTCCGCATTGCCGCCAAAGTAGAGCACCGCGTCCGGGACCGTGAGCGCGCGCGTGGTGACATTGAGCTCACCATCGTCCACCCGCAGTTTCATGATCCCGGCCTCGCTGCCGGCGCGGCGCGGCTGGGGAAAGAAAATCAGCGAACGCTGGCTGAGGAACAGCACCAGGCAGGCGAACGCATACAGCACTGCGGCGGTGATCAGGATCCCGGCCGCGGTGCGCATCATTGCATCAGTTCCTTGATCATCTTGACCGGCGCGCTGCCGTAGCCGAGGAACTGCTCATGGAACTGCTTCAGATCGAAGCGCGCTCCGAGTGCCTGCTTGCGCTGCTCGCGCAGGTCCATGATCTCGCTGTAGCCGCTGAAGTAGCTGGTCAGCTGCACCGAACTCAGTTGCACCCGGCGCCATTTGCCGACCGCTTCGGTGTGCGACTGGAAGGCCTGGCGCTCGAGCAGGTCCATGGCCTGCGCTTCGGTCATGCCCAGCACGTGCACGCTGTAGTCGAGGATGGTGTTGGACACGGTGCGCAGGTTCCACTTGGAGTACATCAGCCACATCTCGGGCGTGTTGCCGCCGTAGCCCGACTCGAGCATCATGCGCTCGCCGTACACCGCCCAGCCCTCGACCATGGCGCCGTTGCCGAACAAGGACTTGATCAGCGACGGCGACTTGTTCGCATACACCAGCTGCGCGTAGTGGCCGGGAATGGCTTCGTGGATGTTCAGGATCGGCAGGATCCACTGGTTGTACTCGCGCAGCTGGCTGTCCGCCTGCGCCGGCGTCATGCCGTCCAGCGGCGAGACGTTGTAATAGGTGCGGTCCTGCGGCCGGTACGGTCCCGGCGCGTCGATGCTGGCCATGGCCACGCCGCGCTGGTACATCGGCGTCTCGCGCACCACCAGCGGCTTGCTGGCGTCCAGCGTGAGCAGGTTGTTCTTCACGACCCAGTCCGACAGTTCCGGAATCTGGCGCTTGACTTCAGCGACAAAGTCTTTCGGCGCCACGTGGTTGCCCGACAGGCGCTCGATCACCATGCCGATTTTTTTGGTGCGCTCGGCCGGCTTGGCCGTAGCGCCCATGACCTTGGTCCACAATTCGTCGGCCAGGGTATCCATGCGCTGCAGCAGCTGCTCGCGCGCGGCAAGCGCCTTCTGGTACATTTGCTCGGCGCTCACGCCGGCCTGGATATCATGGCCAAATTTTTGTTCGTACAGCGCCTTTCCGATGCGGAAGGAGCGCGCGTTATTCGCGGCCTGCTGTTTTTTGTCGAGCGCGCTCAAGAAGTCGACATAGCCCAGCACCGCGCTGCCGGCAGCGGCGATGCGCTGCGCGAACTGCGCTTTCTCGGCGGACGTGAGAATCGACTCTTGCGCCGCCTTGCCCAGGTCGGCCAGCACCACCAGGGTGCCGGGCGCCTGCTCGATGGCGAGCTCGGTGTGTTCGTGGGTCGGGTTGACGATGCTGGCCTGGGCCGCGCGGTAAAACGCCGGCGCCGCCTCAAGGCGCTTGGACAGCGTGCGCAAGCGCTGCGGCTTGGCCGCGTATTCGGAACCGAGAATCAGGTCGAGCGGCGCGGCAATATTGTGGGACGCCGGATTCCATTCGAATTCGCGCAACGTGGTCAGGTACCAGCGGTCTGAATTAAGCTTGTTGATCACCAGCGCATGGTCCGTGCGGCGCTTGTCGGACAGCTTTGCCGTATCAATCTTGGCAAACTTTTGCAGCCACTCGTCGATGAAGGCAAGCTGCTTTGCCCGCGTCTCAGGGCTTGGGATGGTGACGCTGGCGGCGCTGTCGTACTTGCCGACATAGATTGCGCTTTCCGGGTCCATGCGCCACAGCGCTGTCAGGAACTGCATGCTGACGGTATTGAAGCGTTTGTCGACCGAGCCTTCCGAACTGGCCGGCGCTTCGTATGGCGCGGCGACGGGTACGCTCTGCGCGCGTTCGCGCACCGGGGCAGCGGCTGCGTGGCTTTTGCCCTTGCCCGGCTTGGCCCTGGGCGCTTTGACCGCCTTGCCGGCCTTGCCCGGCTTGACCGATTTGCTGATGGTAGCCTTGCCTGCCTTCTTGGACTTGGCGGCGCCCGCAGGCGCCAGCGCGAATGTCGTCAACAGGACAGCAAGGGCGATTTTGGTTTTGATCATTGTGTGAAAGCCTCTTAAAAGATGGGCAAAAAATACTGATGCCGCAGCGTTGTAGCGCGCGCCAGAGTAGCATCAATCAGGCTGTTTGAGCGCATTTGTAACAGGGACCAGCATGGCGGCGCGTTGTGCAATGCGCCGATTGCGTCAGTCGCCGTCGCCGGCCCTGATCATGGCCTGCTGTTTGGCGTTCAGCGTGCCCACGGCATCCTTGCCTCCTGCGATGTTAGTCAGGCGGATTTCACTTGCCTTGGTAAACCGGTGGCCGATGCGGATCGTATACGAGCGCGAGATCCAGCTCCAGAAACCCTGTTCGAAAGTGGCTTCATCCATGTCGCGCCACTTGACGCCGGCCAGGCCTTTTTTCCAGGGCAGCACGCCGGAAAATACCCACACGCCCACGTCGTCGTAATACAGCTGCACGCTGCGCAGCTCCAGGATGCGGTAGCCCACAATGCCGACCGAAACAGCCATCACGATGGCGGCGGCGATCTCGTTCGCATAGGTAAAGGTCAGCGGAAGGATTGCACCGAACAGCACGGCGGCCAGGGCAAACACGCCGAGGTAGGCGATCCAGGACTTGACGCCGACGACGTGGGCGTTGGGGCCGCTGCTTGATGCGTTATCTTCGTCCATCGGATCTGCCTTGGGTGGTTAGGTGTTCGAGATTGTAACCGGGGTTGCGGGCGTGGGGGCGGTTGCGGGATGCCGTCGGGACGGCGTACACGGTAGGTCGGATAAGCGTCAGGCCTACGCTCTGCAGCACGTTCACACCAGCGGCAGCGCCGTCGTATCAAACCCCTCCTGCAGCATCCTGAGCATATCCCCCGGCGACATCCGCGCCGACATGTCGCTCCCCTCCAGCAAGCTGTCCGCCAGGTCGCGCTTGTGCTTGTGCAGGTCGACGATGCCTTCTTCAATGGTATGCCGCGCCACCAGCCGGTAAATGGTCACCGGCCGCAGCTGCCCCATGCGGTGCGCGCGGTCCGAGGCCTGGTCCTCAACCGCCGGATTCCACCACGGATCCATATGAATCACATAATCGGCCGCCGTCAGGTTGATGCCCACGCCGCCTGCCTTGAGGCTGATCAGAAACACGTCGCCGGTCCCGCCCTGGAACGCATCCACCCGTTTTTTGCGCTCCTGCATCGGCGTCGAGCCATCCAGGTACTGGTACCCGATCCCACGCGCATCAAGGTGCTCGCGAATCAAAGTCAGGTGGTCGACAAACTGGCTGAACACCAGCACCTTGTGCTTGTTCTCAAGCAGGTCGTCAAGCAGCCGCGCGAACACGGTCAGCTTGCTGCTTTGTAGCTTGAGCTCCGGCGCCACCAGGTTCGGATTGCAGCAGGCGCGCCGCAAGCGCATCATCTCGGCCAGGATCTGGATCGACTTCTGGCTCTCCGGCGCCTCCAGCGCGGCCAGCTTGTCGAGCGCATCGCGGCGCAGCGATTCGTAGAGCGCCGTTTCTTCCTGCGTCAGTTCGACCGGCAGCAAGATCTCGGTGCGCGGCGGCAGTTCGGACAGCACCTGCGCCTTGGTGCGGCGCAAAATGAACGGCTGGATCAGGCGCCGCAGGCGTATCCGCGCTCCCGCCTCGGCGCGCTTGTCCTGGGCTTTTTCAATCGGCCCCGCAAAGCGCAGGTTGAACTGGTCGCTGGTGCCCAGCAGGCCGGGATTTATAAAGCGGAACAGATTCCACAGTTCGCCCAAGTGGTTTTCCAGCGGCGTGCCGGTGGCCACCATGCGAAAGTCGCCCTGCAACGCCATCACTGCCTGCGAACGCTTGGTCGCCGTGTTCTTGATTGCCTGCGCTTCGTCGAGCACGATGCTGCTCCAGCGCGGTTTGGCAAACAGCGGCGCCTCCAGTTGCAGCAGCCCGTAGCTGGCCACAACCAGGTCGAACGGGCCGGCGTCAAGCAGCATGGCGGCCCGGTCGCCCGGGCCAAACAGCTTGATGTTCAGCGTAGGCGCAAAGCGCGCCGTCTCGCTGATCCAGTTCATGCACACCGACGTGGGCGCGACCACCAGCGCCGGGCCCTGCGAGGCGCGCGAGAGCAGCAGCGCCAGCGCCTGCAGCGTTTTGCCAAGGCCCATGTCGTCGGCCAGGCAGGCGCCCACGCCCCAGTGGGCCAGGCGCGCCAGCCATTCAAAACCGTCAACCTGGTAGTCGCGCAGCTCCGCCTGCAAGGTGCTGGGCAGCTGCGGCGTAAAGGCTGCGCTGCTTGCCATGCGCGCCAGATGCTCGCCCCAGGCCTTGTCGGCCGTGACGCTGCCGGCGCTGCCGGCCAGTTCTTCCAGCGCAAAGCTGGCCAGCGGGTGCACGCGCACGCCGTCGCCATGGTCGGTGCCAAAGGCAGACAACTCCATCAAGCGCCGGTGCAGTTCGGACGTCAATGCCAAAAACTGGTTGTCGCCCAGCGCCACGAAGCGCCCTTTGCCCTCGCGCAGCGACTCTAACAGCGTGCGCAGGTCCATCACGCGAGTCTCGTCGATCTGCACTTCGCCATTCGCGGCAAACCAGTCCTTGTCGCGCTTGATGGTCAGGCGCACGGACTTGGAGTCCGCCTTTTTGGTTACGCGGAAGGACTCGCCCTCGGGCCACGCCATCAGCACCTTGGCCGGGTCCAGTTCCTGCAGTTCGGCCAGTAGTTCAAGGCAGGCGATCGGCTGGCCGAGCAGCCATTCGCCATGATCGGGCTCGGCTTCTTCCAGCGCGTGGCAGGCGGCGATCAGCTGGCGCTCGGCCTCACGTTCCGCGTTCAGGTCGCGCCGCGCTTCCACCCGCGCGCCGTTGACGTCGGCGATCACGCTTTCGTGGCCCGAACCGGGTGCGTAATAGGCGCCCGCATCCGGCAGCGGGCGCACCAGGATCTGCATCTTCAAGCCCTGCTGGTAGGGCAGCAGGTGCACGTGCAGGCGGCTGTCAGCCGCCACCTGGGCGATGTCGGCGGCGCTGCCGCCAATGTCCGACTGCACCGTGACGATCGATGAAATCGCGCCGATCGCTTTGAGTACCTGCTTTTCAGCGTGCAGCGGCACCACCAGGCCGGTCCCGATGATGGCGCCGATGCGCCGATGCTCGTCGCTGATGCGCACCACGCGCAGGCGGGTTGGCGTTTCGCGCGCCACGCACACGTCGTCGGTGTCGTCCAGCACCGGCGGGCGCATGGTAATGGTGACGTTTATCGCGTCGGCCTTGATCGATAGCTCCGGCTCGCCCGGCAGCAGCTCCACCCGGGTGCCGGGCGAATCGATCCAGAACAGCAAAGGGTGGCCGATCAGCGCCGCGACCGATTTTTCAACATCGAACTCATAGCGCGCGCCGCTGCTGCTGTAGTACTTGAAGGCCTTCATGGTGGCGATCACGTTCAGGTCTTGCGCCGTCAGGTAGTCCAGGCCGGCCGCCTCGTCCGACAAGCGCTTGAGGCCAACGGCGCGCCCGCGGCTCCAGCCGCCCTGCGCGTCGCGCTTTTGTTCGCGCGGTTCCAGTTCCTGCACGCCGTAATTCGGATCGAACCGGATGCCCCACACCAGCCGCGTTTCGCGCACTGTTTCCACGTTCACGGCCGGCTGCAGGTTGATCAGCGCATTGAGCTGGCGCTGCCAAGGTTCCTCGCGCTCGAACCAGCCGGAAAAGTCGGTGAAGCGGTGCTGTTGGCGCAGCGCGATGGCGCGCTGGTCGAAGCTGACATAGTTCAGGCGTCCCAGCAATGACGCCAGCTGTGCGCTGATCAAATCAAAGCCGGCTTGCTCGGACAGCGCCAGCATCTCTTCGAGCGCCTTGCGCTTGTCGCCCAGCTGCGGCTGCGCGAGCCAGTAGTGCAACAGCGCGCGGAACATGAATGGCTGCGTGGCGGTTTCCCAGTTACGCGTCGGCAGCACGGCCGCGTCCACGGTGCCGCCGCGGATCTGGCGCAGCATCGACAATTGCTGGTAGACGGCGGTATCGTGGTTTTGCACCGCGCGCGTGGCAATGTCCAGGTAAGCCTCGGCCGCCTTGTGGTGTTTGGGGTCGGTGCTACGCAACAGCGCCAGCACGTACAGGTGGCCGCCAATGCCGGGAAAGCACATTTTGCGCTTGCCGGTCTCGCGGCGCAGCGTTTTGAGCGCCAGCTCGAAGCCTGCCAGTGCTTCGCCCAAGTCGTCGCGCAGCAGCTTGATGACGCTGCTGTAGAACAGTGCCAGCGAGTCGTCCAGCGCGGTCGTCAAGGTGGCGGCGTCGTCCAGCCGGCCGCACAGGATCATGTGCTCGGTCATGACGGTGCGCAGCGCCATCGACGACGCAGCCTGCGCCAGGTGCTTCTCGGCGTAGGTGCGCAGCAGCGGGGCGCTGGCCGGCTCGCGCTGCACGTTCTCGATCAGCACCGTGAGCACTTCGTCGCGCATCTGCGGGTGGATGCGGGCAAACAGCTGCGGCTCGAACGGGCGCGCGCAAATGTCCACCAGCGGGTGCAGGTAAGCGGCCTCGTGGCAGTTCATGCAGGCCGCCAGCAGCGGACTGGCGTCGGTCGGGCCACCCCCGCCGATCAGCGCGATGCGCAACAGCGCAATGCCCTGGCGGTAGCTGCGCAAAATGGCGTGGCCTTCCCAGTTGCGGCGCATTGGCGTCAGGTTGACGTAGGCCGCCGCCAGATCGTCGAAGGCACCGGCGTCCAGCGCCGCCTTGAGCGCCGGCCAGCTGAGGTCCGGCGTGACGTTCCAGCCGCGCCCGACGGTTTGCCCGACCATGCCGATGGTCTGCAGCTTGGCCAGGTCGTGCGCCAGCAGGTCGTCGTCGTCGCGAATGTCGGCTGCCGCCAGGTGCTCGTTGATGCGGGTGCGTCCCATCGGCTCGCCCGCGATCGCGAGCAGCGCGACGGTCATCTTTTCATGAAAATTCAGGGACTCGAACTGGGTTGCCAAATCGATTGCGGTCATGCGGTTCCAGGTAAATTGTCGATGGCCACCGGCGCCACCGCATCGGGCGCGGTCAGGCCGAAGATGCGCAGGTAAAAATACAGCTCTGCTTCGAGCGTGCGCACGATGCTGTCGGCCTTGCGGAAGCCGTGACCTTCACCTTCGAGCGTCATGTAGGCGACCGGCACGCCGCTCTTGCGCAGCGCTTCGACCATCACTTCGGACTGGGGTGGCGGCACCACCTTGTCGTCCAGCCCCTGGAAAAAGATCATCGGGCGCTTGAGTTTATCGGCGTGGTTGATCGGCGAGCGTTCCAGGTACAGCGGGGCCGATTCGCTCTTGGGCGCGATCAGATATTCATTGTAGTGCGACTCGAACTTGTGCGAGTCGGCGTCCAGGCCGGCCAGGTCGGACACGCCGTAGTAGCTCGCGCCCGCCTTAAACACATCATGGAAGGTCAGCGCGCACAGCGTGGTCAGCCCGCCCGCGCTGCCGCCCCGGATCAACAGCCGTTCCGGGTCGACCGCGCCCATCTTGGCCAGGTAGCGCGCGCCGGCCACGCAGTCGTCAACGTCGATCACGCCCCACTGGCCCTTGAGGGCGTCGCGGTAGGCGCGCCCAAAGCCGCTGCTGCCGCCGTAGTTCACGTCCAGCACCGCAAAACCGCGGCTGGTCCAGAACTGGGTGGCCAGCTTGAGCGTATTGGTGGCCATGCCGGTCGGCCCGCCATGGCTGATCACCATTAGCGGCGGCTTGCTGCCGGCTTTCGGCGCCATGTCGGCGTTGACGGGCGGGTAGTGGAAAGCGTGGGCGATGCGGTTGCCCGTGGTGGGGTAGCTGATGCTCTCGGGGACCGACAGGTAGCCCTTGGCGGGCAGCTCGGCAATCGAATGCGCCAGCGCCGCGCGCGCACCCGTGGCCAGGTCGATGCGCGCCAGTTCCAGCGCGACGGTCGGGGCGCCGCCCAGCAGCACCACGCTGCCTTCGGTCACGCGCAGTTCGCGGATTTCTTCGTAATCGTTGGGAATCGCGCGCATCTCGCCGCTGGCGGTGGACAGCTGGGCCAGACGGCTCACGCCATTCTCGATATAGGTGCAGACGATTTCCTCATCGGCGCGAAAGCCGTACATCGACCCGCCGAACGACCAGTGCGGCGCGCCAAATTCTGCCGCGCGCGGGCACAGCTTATCGACCTTGTCGCCGTTCAGCCGGTACAGGTTCCACCAGCCGCTGCGGTCGGAGACGAAGTGCAGCACGCTTGCGGGCGACCATTCGGGCTGGCAGATGGCTTCGTCGACTCCGCCTGCGACCAGGCGCGCTTCGCCCAGGGTGCCGTCGGCGCGCAGTTCGGCCAGCCACAGTTCGGTGCCCTGCCACGGCATGCGCGGGTGGTCCCAGCACAGCCAGGCCAGCGCGCGCCCGTCCGGCGAAACGCGCGGGGCGGCGTAAAAGTCGCTGCCCGAGACCAGCACCGTTTCGGTGCCGTCAGCGTCAATGGCGCAAATCGTATTGACAGGCTGCGCGCTGCCCGCCGCATGGTCTTCGCGCACCGAGACCAGGCGCCGGCGGGAGCTGTCGAGAACAAAGTCGGCATGCCGCTGCGCGCCCTCGCCGGTGAGGGCTGCCGGGGCGGCGCCGCCTTGCAAGACATAGATGCGGTTGTCGGCGAAGTTGGAAAACCATACCGTGCCGCCTGCCACCAGGCAGGCCCCGCCCCCGTATTCATGCACGCGGGTGCGCACGTTGAAGGGCGCCGGCGTCATTTCGGTGATGTGGCCGGCGCGCTGGCGCAGCAGCGTATTGCGTCCACCTTCGCTGGCGCGCCCGGCCAGCCAGTAGATATCATCGCCATCGACCTGCGGCTGGGACAGGGGCGAGGCGCCGGCGGCGACCACGGATGCACTGATCGGGGAAGGCCAGATGCCGTACGAAGCTGCGCTGCTTGAAGCTGCGCTGCTTGAAGCTGTTTCAGTGCTTATAGCTGTCATGGGAAACGCCGATCAGAACGAGGGAGGTAGTGCATGATAGTTAATAGCGCCCGCCCGTGCAATCGGGCCGCGTGCGCACCATGCGCGCCGGCCCGGCCGGGGATGCGATAATAGTGCCTCTATTTTAGCCCTCGATTGTCGACCATGCCACAATTCGCCCCCCTTCAGAACGACACCTTCCTGCGCGCCCTGCTGCGCGAGAGTACCGATTACACCCCCGTGTGGCTGATGCGCCAGGCTGGCCGCTACCTGCCTGAATACCGCGCCACGCGCGAACGCGCGGGCTCGTTCCTGGGCCTGGCCAAAAATCCGGACTACGCCACCGAAGTCACGCTGCAGCCGCTGGAGCGTTTTCCGCTTGACGCCGCCATCCTGTTCTCGGACATCCTGACCGTACCCGACGCGATGGGCCTGGGCCTGTATTTCGTCGACGGCGAAGGTCCCAAGTTCGAGCGTCCGCTGCGCACCGAAGCTGACGTCATGGCCCTGCGCGCGCCCGACCTGGGATCGCTCGACTACGTATTCAATGCCGTGACCCAGATCCGCACCGAGTTGAATGGCCGCGTGCCGCTGATCGGTTTTTCGGGCAGTCCGTGGACGCTGGCCTGCTACATGGTCGAAGGCGGCGGCTCCAAGGAGTTCCACACCATCAAAAAGATGCTGTACAGCCGCCCGGACCTGATGCACCACATCCTGGCCACCAATGCCAGCGCCGTTGCCCATTACCTGAACGCCCAGATCGACGCTGGCGCCCAGGCCGTCATGATCTTCGACTCCTGGGGCGGCGCGCTGGCCGACGGCGCCTACCAGACGTTCTCGCTGCAGTACATGCAGCAGGTGCTCGGCCAGCTCAAGCGCGAGAAGGACGGCGTGCGCATTCCGGCCGTGGTGTTTACCAAGGGCGGCGGGCAGTGGCTGGACCAGATCGCCGACATCGGTGCCGACGCGGTGGGCCTGGACTGGACCGTGGACCTGGCGCGCGCGCGCGCCCTGGTCGGCCACAAGGTTGCGCTGCAGGGCAACCTGGACCCGGCGATCCTGTTCGCCAGCCCGGAACAGATCCGCGCCGAAGTCGAGCGCACGCTTACCGCCTACGGCAAGCCGGCCGCCGGTTCCGGGCATGTATTCAATCTGGGTCACGGGATTTCACAATTCACGCCGCCCGAGTCCGTCACTGCCATGGTCGAGGCTGTGCATAGCTTCAGCCGCAAGCAGCGCGCATCCGTGTAGTCTGGGTACAGCCGCGTGATCCTTCACGCGGCTTCAGGGCCGCTTTCCACCTTGCGCGCGATGCTTCAAAATCACACTTATTCACAATTTTTGGAAACTGCTTGCCGGGTTTCCAAAATTTTGAAAAACAAAATTGAACTTTTGTAAGTTATTGATTCTAATAGAGTAAATATTTTTCGCTCAGCTGTTTTGACGATGTCCATAGTGCCGGTTGACAGAGGGAAAAGCAGGTTTTTCCCAGCTTGTCCACAAAGTTATCAACAGCCTCTGTGGATAAAATCGAAAAGTGCTTCGTTTACCGTGAGTTAGGCGATTAGCGAAGGTTTCACTTTAAGTTTATGCTGCATTGCATGATATTTTGATATCACGGCAGCATTGTTTTGTCAGCCTTGGCCGCAAATATCTCGGCGGCATCCCTGGAGCGCACTGGCGGGCTGGAAAACCCGTCATCGGGCAGGCTAAATCGACTACAAACTGCACAAGCGAAGCGGCACTTATGCACAGCCGAGCAAGTCAAACAATTTTTGACTTCCCACGGGCATGAAATTTTCAAGTACATGATTTTAAACGATTATTTTTTTCGCGTTTTCGGTATTCCGCGACCCGTATTGTTTTGTGACAAACGTTTTGATCCGAAAGAATTTGTTTGTCCACAAAGTTGTCCACACCCTGGCCTGCCCTAAACGCCAGGCAACAAAATGGCACCCGACGGCGCCCCTTGCGCCACTAATCTTGAAGCGAACCGGCCCCTGATGTCGTATTGCATCCTCAGTCTTGCGCTCGATACGCCGCTTAACAGCTGCTTCGACTACCGCTGGCCATGCGCGCCGGGCGAGGAGCCGCAGGCCGGGCAGCTGGCAATGGTCAGTTTCGGGCGCCGCGAGGTAGTCGGACTCATTGTCGAGGTCAAGCACGACACCGAGGTCCCTGCCGACAAGCTCAAGGATGCCCTGGCCGTGCGCAGCCAGCTCGCGCCCCTGTCTGCGGCCTGGCTGGCGCTGGCCGCCTTTGCCGCCGACTATTACCAGCGTCCGCTGGGCGAGGTAGCGCTACCCGGCGTGCCCAAGAACCTGCGCGTGCTGACCACCGTCAACCTCGACCGCGCCCTGAAAAAACTGGCCAAGCATACGGACGCGCACGACCATACTCCGTTCGACATGCCCGTTTTGAACGGCCCGCAGCAGGAAGCGGCCGACGCGATCGGGGGTGCGCAGGGGTTCACGCCGATTTTGCTGTACGGCGTAACCGGCAGCGGCAAGACCGAAGTCTATTTGCAGGCTTGCGCGCAGGTGCTCGCGCGCGAAGCCCAAGGCCAGATCCTGATCCTGGTCCCCGAGATCAACCTCACGCCGCAGCTTGAAGGGAATATCCGCGCGCGCTTTCCCGGCGTGATGCTGGCCACGCTGCACAGCAGCCTGTCCGAGGGCGAGCGCATGCTGCACTGGCTGGCGGCGCACCAAGGCCAGGCGCGCATCGTGCTCGGCACGCGCCTGGCGATCCTCGCTTCGCTGCCGCACCTGAAGCTGATCGTCATCGACGAGGAGCACGACCCCTCATACAAGCAGCAGGAGGGGCTGCGCTACTCGGCGCGCGACCTGGCGGTGTGGCGCGCGCGCCAGCTGGCCATTCCCATCGTATTGGGTTCGGCCACGCCCTCGCTCGAGAGCTGGCACCACGCGGGATCGGGGCGCTACCGCAAGCTCGAGCTGCGCGAGCGCGCCGTCAAGGACGCCGTGCTGCCGCGCGTGAAACTGCTCGACATGGAGCGCGACAAGCCCAAGGACGGGCTGACCTCGCACCTGGTGGCCGCGCTGCGCCAGAGGCTTGAGCGCGGCGAACAGTCGCTGCTGTTTTTGAACCGGCGCGGGTATGCGCCCGTGATCACGTGCGAATCGTGCGGCTGGATTAGCAACTGCACGCGCTGCACCTCATTCATGGTGCTGCACAAGCCTGAGCACCGGCTGCGCTGCCACCACTGCAGCCTGGAGCTGCGCATCCCGCGCCACTGCCCCACCTGCGGCAATGTCGACTTGCAGCCGCTCGGGCGCGGCACCCAGCGCGTGGAAGAAGGGTTGCAGGCCATGTTCCCCGAGGCGCGCATCCTGCGCATCGATGCCGACTCCACGCGCAAGAAAGGTAGTGCGCAGGCCGCGTTCGACACCGTGCACCGGGGCGAAGTCGATATCCTGATCGGCACCCAGATGGTCGCCAAGGGGCACGACTTTAAAAAGCTCACGCTGGTGGGGATTTTAAATCCCGACACCGCGCTGTTCTCGCAGGACTACCGCGCCAGCGAGCGGCTGTTCGCGCAGCTGATGCAGGTGGCCGGGCGCGCCGGGCGGGCCGCGCGGGCCGAAGGCGGCAGCGTGAGCGAAGTGCTGATCCAGAGCCGCTACGTGGCGCACCCCTTATATTCGGCGGTGGTCAACCACGACTACGACCGTTTCGCCAGCAGCTTGCTCGAAGAGCGGCGCCAGGCCGCGCTGCCGCCGTATATGTACCAGGCATTGCTGCGCGCCGAAGCCCCCGAGCTTGCCACCGCAATCGCCTTTCTGGAAGCGGCGCGCGACTGCATCGCCAACGACGTCATCACCATCAACGACCCGATTCCGATGACGATGACGCGCGTGCACAATGTCGACCGCGCGCAGTTGCTGGTCGAGAGCGCATCGCGGCCCGCGCTGCAAGCCTTCCTCAAAGAATGGCTGAGCACGCTGCGCGACATCAAAAGCCGCGTCAAGTGGTCCCTCGAAGTCGACCCCCTCGACATCTGAAGTATTTTGACCCTGGGTCGGCTTGCCAGCGGCTATCTGGATACCCATATAGAATCGACGCACGGAACAACCAACGGGAATTATTTAATGAACAAGCTTACAGTCGATGTCGCGGTAATCGGGACCGGCACCGCCGGCCTGGCCGCGTACCGCGCCGCGCGCGCGCAGGGGAAAACCGCGGTCGTCATCGAGAGCGGCCCCTACGGCACCACCTGCGCGCGCGTCGGCTGCATGCCGAGCAAGCTGCTGATCGCAGCCGGCGAGGCGGCCCACATGCTGGCGCTGGCGAGCGGCTTTGGCGTTCATGCAGGTGAAACGCGCATCGATGGCCGCGCCGTCATGGCGCGCGTGCGCACGGAGCGCGACCGCTTCGTGGGCTTCGTCCTCGAAGGCGTCGACCATATTCCGGATGCCGACAAGCTGCGCGGCCACGCGCGCTTTACGGGACCGCATGCGCTGCAGGTGGACGATCACACCGCCATTGAAGCGGCGCGCATCGTCATCGCCAGCGGTTCGACCCCGGTCATGCTGCCGATCCTCAAGGATGTCGGCACCGGCGTCATCGTCAGCGACGATGTGTTCGCCTGGACCGACTTGCCGGCGTCGGTCGCCGTCATCGGCACCGGGGTGATTGGCCTGGAACTGGGCCAGGCTTTGAGCCGGTTAGGTGTGCGGGTGAGCTTTTTTGCGCGCGGCGGCAGCGTGGCCCAGCTGAGCGACCCCGAGGTGCTGCACGTGGCGGCCAAGACACTGGAGGCCGAACTGGACTTGCGCTTTCAGCAGACCATCGTCAAGGCGCAGCAGGATGGCGACGAAGTCGTCCTCACCACGCGCGACGCGGCCGGCGCCGAGCGCAGCGAGCGCTTTCAGTACGTGCTGGTGACGGTCGGGCGCACGCCGAACGTGAACAATATCGGCATCGAGACCACCGGCCTGGAGCTGGACGCAAAGGGTATTCCGCTGTTCGATCCGTCCACCATGCAGTGCGGGACCAGCCATATTTTCATCGCCGGCGACGCCAACAACGAGCGCCCCGTGCTGCCCGAGGCGGCCGACCATGGCAAGATCGCGGGCGACAATGCGGGCCGGTATCCCGACGTGCGCCCGGGCCTGCGCCGCACGCCGCTGGCGATCGCGTTTACCGAGCCGCAGATCGCCACCCTGGGCGAGTCGTACCATGAGCTGTGCGCGCCGGGCCGCCCCAAGTTTGCGGTGGGTTCGGTATCGTTCACCAACCAGGGCCGCAGCCGCGTGATGCTGCAAAATCACGGCATGCTGCGCGTGTACGGGGAGTATGCGACGGGTCGGTTTTTGGGCGCCGAGATGATCGCGCCGCGCGCGGAAAACCTGGGGCACTTGCTGTCATGGGCTTGCCAGGCACGGATGACGGTGGCGCAGATGCTGGAGATGCCGTTCTACCATCCGGTGATCGAGGAGGGCGTGCGCACCGCGCTGCGCGACCTGGCGGCGGAGCTGGAGAAGGGCGCGCCTGCGCATTGCGAGGATGCCGAGATGCTGCCGGGAGATTAATGTACGGGGGTGGCTACTGGCCGGTCAGATCGAACCATAGGGCGGAAAAGCGTAGCGCATTCCGCCAGCCAATTGCGACAACGCGCGCAGGGCGATCGTCAAGATCGTGCTGTCGGGCTCTTGAGGCGTTGGCGGAATGCGGGCTTTGCCCTTTTCCGCCCTACGTTTTCCACGGCATGCCGGCGTGTCGTTTTCCACCCGACGTTTGCCACGGCATGCCGGCGTGTCGTTTTCCACCCGACGTTTGCCACGGCATGCCGGCATGTCGTTTTCCACCCGACGTTTGCCACGGCATTCCGGCTCTGTCGTTTTCCACCGAACGTTTGCCACGGCATGCCGGCGTTGTCGTTTTCCACCGAACGTTTGCCACGGCATGCCGGCACCGTCGGGTTCCACCGACGTTTGCCACGGACCGTAGGGCGGAAAAGCGCAAGCGCATTCCGCCAGCGCCGCCTAGTTCAAGTACGCCGCATCCAGCCGCCCCTCGGCGGTCAGTTCGCGCAGCACGCGGATCGTATCGATGTCAGCCTCCTGGTACGCCGACTTGCGAAATTCGTCATACATCGCATTGGCTGCATCCAGAGCCGCATCATGCCCGTCGTCGTACTTGAAGCGCACGTACAGCGTGTGCTCGCCGGGCGCCTCGATCGTCATGGTCAGGCTTGAGGCGCTGATGTCGCCCTGCTCGTCGATTTCATAGCGCACCTGTTCGAGCGGCGTGAGGATCACGCGGTCGGTGATGCGCAATTCGCCGTAGCGCAGCACGCGCCTGAAACTGCCGCTTTCCCGCTCGTCTATCGTGCATTCGTCCAGGTGCGGCACGAACAGCTTGGGCGAGTCGGCGCGCAGCACCAGTCCGCGCCACAATTGGTCGCGCGTGATGGTCTCGATCAGCGGATTGAGCGGGTCGTTAATTTCAATCAGGTGTTCAAATTTCATGGTGCTCTCGGGTCAAATGGCGCATGCTGCGCCGATAGCCGCATGGTAACGCAAGGGCTTGGTCGCCGCCACTTTGTGTGCACCGAAAACTTGCCTTGCGCTACACTAGCGCCTGAAAATCGACAGCCAAAGAAAAGCCCATGCGGACCAAACACCGAGACTACCTGGCCCACGCCGAAGCCATGACCAAGCGCAGCAAGGATCTGGTGGCCAAGCACATCGCCGAACGGCGCCCGGTCACGCTCAGCCAGATGGAGCTCGACGACGACGCCACCTTCGGCCAAGCTGCGGCCGATGCGGTGGCGCGCTTCGGCGGTTCATGGACCTTCATCGGCCTGTTCGCGCTGGTGCTGGTGAGCTGGGTAGTGCTCAATTCTTACCTGCTGGTGCGCGGCGGCCACCAGCCGTTCGACCCCTTCCCCTACATCCTGCTCAATCTGTTCCTGTCGATGCTGGCCTCGATCCAGGCGCCGGTGATTCTGATGTCGCAGAACCGCGAGGGCGAAAAAGACCGCCTGAGGGCCCAAAATGACTACCAGGTCAATCTGAAGGCGGAACTTGAGATCATGGCGCTGCACGAAAAAATGGACGCTTTCAAGCTGCAGTTAATCGAGCTGCAGCACGAGCAGCTGCGCGTGCTCAACAAGCTGTGCATCAAGCACGACGTGGAGCCGAGCGTGAAGGTATGAACGTCAAGGTATGAGCGGCAGGCCTTCGTCCCAATACGGCGCCGGCCCGAAACGCGCCGCAAAATAGTCGATGAACACCTGTGTCTTGGGCGGCAAAAAATTGCGGTTCAGGTACTGGGCCGACACCACCGATTCCCCCGCCAGCGGAAAGCCGGCCAGCACCCGCACCAGTTGCCCGCTCTTGATCTGCTGGTACATCGCCCACGTGGCCTGCAGCGCGATGCCAAGGCCGGCGATGGCCGCATCGCGATTGGCTTCGCCATTGTCGCTTTGCAGGCGCCCGCCCACGCGCACCGACAGCACCTTGTCCCCCTCCATGAAGCGCCACGGATTGGTCCCTTCCAGCACCAGGCACGCGTGATCGGCCAGGTCCTCGGGGCGCGCGGGTGTGCCGAATTGTTCCAGGTAGGCGGGCGAGGCGCACAGCCACATGCGGCTAGGCGCCAGCGTACGCGCCACCAGCGCCGAGTCGCGCAGCGCGCCAATCCGCACCGCTACGTCGATCCCGTGCACCGCCATGTCGATCACGCGGTCCGACAGGCGCAAATCGAGCCGGATGCCGGGATACCGGGCCAAAAAGTCGGCCAGCGCCGGCATCAGGTGCAAGCGCCCGAACGAGACCGAGGCCGCCACCCGCAGCAAGCCTTGCGGCTGGCGGTCGGCCCCGCCCACCGATGATGCGGCCTGTTCGGCCGCGTCCAGCAGCGGCACCGCGCGCTCCAGGAAGGCTTCGCCGTCCTGCGTGAGCGTGATCTGGCGCGTGGTCCGGTGCAGCAGGCGCGCGCCAAGTGCACGTTCGAGCTGCGCCATGCGCGCGCTCGACGCGGCCGGCGACAGGCCGAACTCGCGCCCGGCGGCCGACAGATTGTGCGTGGCGCACACGCGCACGAACAGGGCGACGTCCAGCAGATCCAAGCTCATTTGATTGTTTTGGTGAATAGTAATTTCAGCATTATGCAGCTTATCAATCGAATCAATGTGCTTTAGACTGGCTGCATGTTCACAACTTAAGGAAAACAGCATGAAAGCCATCGGCGTCATCAACGGTATTTTGCAGGACATTGACCTGCCGTCCCCCCAGGCTGGCGCGCGCGACCTGGTTGTCAAGGTGGAGGCGGTTTCGGTCAATCCGATCGATCACAAGATGCGCGGCGCCGCGCCCGATGGCGACGGGCCGCGCGTGCTGGGCTGGGATGTGGCGGGCGTGGTTGCGGCGGTGGGCGCCGAGACCAAGCTGTTCAAGGTGGGCGACCAGGTGTTCTACGCGGGCAGCCTCACGCGCCAGGGCGCCAACAGCGAATACCACGTCGTCGACGAGCGCATCGTGGGGCGCATGCCGGCCACGCTGGGGTTCGAGCAGGCCGCCGCGCTGCCGCTAACCAGCATCACCGCCTGGGAAGCGCTGTTCGAGCGGCTCGGCGTCTCCAGCGAGGGCGCTGATCAAGGAAAGAGCGTATTGATCATTGGCGGGGCGGGCGGGGTGGGTTCGATAGCGATCCAGCTGGCCAAAAAGCTGGCTCGCCTGACGGTGGTGGCCACGGCGTCGCGGGCGCAGTCAGCGGCGTGGTGCAAGACGCTGGGGGCGGACCATGTCATCGATCACAACGGCGACATGCTGGCGCAGTTGGCCGCGCTGGGGCTGCCAACGGTGGATTTTATCTTGTGCCTGAACGAGACCGACAAGCACTTTGCCGCGATGGCGGCGGCGATTGCGCCGCAAGGGAAAATTTGCAGCATTGTGCAGAACGTCGGGCCGCTGGCCGTGGAGGAGCTGTTTACCAAGAGCGCGACGCTGGTGTATGAACTGATGTTTACGCGTTCGATGTTCGGCACGGCCGACATGGTCAAACAGCACCAGCTACTCGATAAAGTAGCGAGGCTGGTTGATGAAGGCGTGCTGGTGACCACCCTGGGCGAGAGTTATGGCGCGATCAACGCGGCCAATATCGCTCGGGGGCATGCAACGCTGGAAGGGCGCAGGGCTATTGGCAAGATCGTGTTGTCGGGCTTTTGAGGCGTTGGCGGAATGCGGGCGTTGCCCTTTTCCGCCCTACGTTTGTCACGGCATGCCGGCTTTGCCCTTTTCCGCCTGACGTTTACCACGGACCGTAGGGCGGAAAAGCGCAGCGCATTCCGCCAGCCATTCGCTACAAGGTGCGCAGGGCGATCGGCGAGATCGCGCTGTCGGGCTTTTGAAGTGTTGGCGCAATGCCGGCCTTGCCCTTTTCCGCCCAACGGTTAACGCTAAGCACGGCGCATCGCGCCAGCGATACGCTACAATGCCTGGTTGTTTCCAGAAAGCTGCCCTTCCCGATGTCCACCACCCCCAAGTTCGGCCTGAACGCTCCCCAGAGCGAAGCTGTGATGTATCTGGACGGCCCTTGCCTGGTGCTGGCCGGCGCCGGTTCGGGCAAGACGCGCGTGATCACCCAGAAAATCGCGCACCTGATCGAAGACCGCGGCTACGATCCGCGCACCATCGCCGCGCTGACTTTCACCAACAAGGCCGCGCTTGAAATGCAGGAGCGGATTGCCAAGCTGCTCAAGCAGCCGCGCCAGGCCAAGCAGCTGACGGTGTCGACCTTCCACTCGCTGGGCGTGAAAATCCTGCGCCAGGAAGCGGCCGGCGTAGGCTTGAAGGACCGCTTTTCAATCATGGACAGCGACGACTGCTACGGCCTGGTCCAGGACTTGGCGATCACCACCGACAAGCAGCTGATCCGCAGCATCCAGAACGCGATCTCGCTGTGGAAAAACGGCCTGGTCGACCCGGAAGACGCGATCAAGCAGGCCAAGGACGAAGATGAAGCAACCGCCGCGCGCGTGTTTCGCAGCTACGTGGCCACGCTGGCGGCCTACCAGGCGGTCGACTTCGATGACCTGATCCGCCTGCCGGTGGAACTGTTCCGCAACAACGACCCGATCCGCGACAAGTGGCAGCGCCGCCTGCGCTACCTGCTCATGGACGAGTACCAGGACACCAACACCTGCCAGTACGAACTGGTCAAGCTCCTGGTGACGGGTATCGGCAAAAAGCCGATGTTTACCGCCGTCGGCGACGACGACCAGGCCATCTACGCCTGGCGCGGCGCCTCGGTCGAAAACCTGAAAACGCTGGGCGACGATTTCCCCGACCTGCGGGTCATCAAGCTCGAGCAAAATTACCGTTCCACCACCCGCATCCTGGCCGCAGCCAACGCGGTCATCGGCAACAACCCCAAGCTGTTTGAAAAGTCGCTGTGGTCCGAACACGGCCTGGGCGAGCCGATCAAGGTGCTGGGCATGCAGACCGACGAGCAGGAAGCCGAGCAGGTGGCGATCATGATCTCGGGCGACCGCTTCCAGCGCAAGAACAAGTGGTCCGATTACGCCATCCTGTACCGCGGCAACCACCAGGCGCGTGTGATCGAGCAATCGATGCGCAAGGAACGTATTCCCTACACAATTTCCGGGGGCCAAAGTTTTTTCGACAAGGCGGAAATCAAGGACATCATCAGCTACTTGCGCCTGATCGCCAATGAAGGCGACGACCCGGCCTTTATCCGCGCCGTGACCACGCCCAAGCGCGGCGTCGGCATGGCCACGCTGGAAGTGCTGGGCGAGTTTTCCAAGCAATGGAATTGCTCGCTGTTCGAGGCGACTTTCAAGGGCGGCATCGAAGCCAAGCTGCCCGACCGCCAGCTGTTGCCGCTGCGCGCGTTTGCCAACTTCATCAACCAGCTCGAATCGCGCGCCAGCCGGCCGGGCCCGTCGGGCAGCGGCGAAAATGCCGCCGCCGTGCTGGACGACATGATGAAAGAAATCGCCTACGAAAGTTATCTGTACGATACTTTCGAAGACCGCGCGGCGCAAAGCAAGTGGCAAAACGTGCTGGAATTTGTCAACTGGCTCAAGGAGCGGGGCAATGGCGGCAAGGACAAATCCGGCGAAGAAAAAAACTTGCTGGAACTGACGCAGATGGTCGCCCTGATGAGCATGCTCGAAGGCCAGGACGAAGAGCAGGATGCGGTGCGCATGTCCACCCTGCACGCGTCGAAAGGGCTGGAGTTTCCGCACGTATTCCTGGTCGGCGTGGAAGAAGGTATCCTGCCGCACAAGGGCGACCCGGACGCGCCGGTCGAGATCGTCGCGGCGCGCATCCAGGAAGAACGGCGCCTGATGTACGTTGGCATCACGCGCGCCCAGCGCACCTTGCACATCACCTGGTGTAAAAAGCGCAAGCGGGCCGGCGAGCAAGTCCATTGCGACGTCTCGCGCTTCATCAAGGAAATGGAACTCGATGTGGGCGATGCCGTGCCGACCGAGGCAGAAACGCTCTCGCCCAAGGACCGCCTCGCGAGCCTGAAAGCGCTGCTGGCGACCGCCAAAACATGATCAAGAACATTCAGGAGCCAGTGCAGTGAGCCAGGAAGAACGTTTCGTCGATATTGAACTCAAACTCGTGCACACCGAAGACCTGGTCGAGTCCCTCAACCAGATGGTGTACCAGCAAAGCCGCCGCATCGACCAGCTCGAGGCGATGGTGCACCAACTCGCCGAGCACATTCGCAACAATGCGCAGTCGGCCCCCGGCCTGATCAACGACCGTCCGCCCCATTATTGAAGCCGGTCCGTGTTGCACCTGCACCGGCACATGCATACACGCTTGCGCATGACGCTTCCATAACATCCTGATATCATCTTCGACTGACCGCTGCTGGCTACCCGCCGGCAGTCCACCATTAGCGATCGTGAAAGATGCCATGAACCGTCCTCAGATGCTTATCATCGCCGCCAGCCTCGCGCTGGTCAATTGCGCGGCACTGGCCGCACCGGCCGCCGCCGCGCTGCCGGCCACCAATCCCCTGGCCTCGGCGAGCACGCTGCCTTACGAGTACCCGCCCTTCGACAAGATCAAGGACAGCCATTACCAGCCAGCTTTTATTGCCGGCATGCGCGAAAACCTCAAGGAAATGGACGCGATTGCGAACAATGCGCAAGCGCCCACCTTCGACAACACCATCGTGGCAATGGAAAAATCGGGCCAGTTGCTCAACCGCGTACGCACCATTTTCTCGTCGCTGCAAGGGGCCAATACCAACGACAAGCTCGACGCGATCGACCGCGAGATGGCGCCCAAGCTGGCGGCGCACAGCGACGCCGTCTTCCTCAATGACAAGCTGTACCAGCGCGTCAAGACCCTGTACCAGCGGCGCGCCACGCTCGGGCTCGACCCGGAATCGGCATTTTTGCTGGAGCGCTACAACAAGGACTTTGTGCTGGCCGGCGCCGACCTCAAGCCGGAAGACAAGAAGCGCCTGAAAGCCTATAACGGCCAGATCGCCACGCTGCAAAGCACCTTTGGCCAGAACGTACTCAAGGAAACCAACGCCTCGGCGCTGGTGGTCAATGTGCGCACGGAACTTGCCGGCATGAGTGACGCCGAGATCACCGCCGCCGCCGCCGAAGCGGACAAGCGCGGCCTCAAAGGAAAATTCGTCGTGCCGCTGATGAACACCACCGGCCAGCCCGCGCTGGCGGTGCTGACCAACCGCGCCGTGCGCGAGCGCCTGCTGGCCGCGTCGATGAACCGCGGCAGCCACGGCGGCAAGTTCGACAACCGCGCCGTCGTGCTCAAGCTGGCCAAGCTGCGCGCCGAACGCGCCGCCCTGCTCGGCTACCCGGACTACGCCACCTATTCGCTGCTGGACCAGACGGCGCAAAACACGGCCAACGTCAACAAGCTGCTGTCCGAACTGGCCAAGCCGGCCGTTGCCAACGCGCGCAAGGAAGCAGCTGAAATCCAGAACATCATCGACGCCGAGAAGGGCGGTTTCAAGGTCGCCGCGCACGACTGGGCGTTTTATACCGACAAGGTGCGCGCGGCGCGCTACAGCTTTGACGAAAACCAGCTCAAGCCATATTTTGAGCTCGACAGCGTGCTGGTCAAGGGCGTGTTCTTTGCCGCTGAAAAGCTGTACGGCCTGACCTTCAAGGAACGCAAGGACTTGCCCGTGTACAACGACGACGTGCGCGTGTTCGACGTGTATGACGCCGACGGCAAGCAGTTGGCGATCTTCCTGGCCGACATGTACGCGCGCAGCAACAAGCGCGGCGGCGCCTGGATGAATGCTTACGTGTCCCAGAACAGCCTGCTTGGCAACATGCCGGTCGTGGCCAACCACTTGAACATTCCCAAGCCGCCAAAAGGCGAGCCGACCTTGCTCACCAGCGATGAAGTCAAGACGGCCTTCCACGAGTTTGGCCATGCCTTGCACGGCATGCTGTCAAATGTGAAATATCCCCGTTTTTCGGGCACCAACGTGCCGCGCGATTTCGTCGAGTATCCATCGCAAGTAAACGAAATGTGGATGACGGCGCCCGAAGTGCTGGCCAACTATGCCAAGCACTATAAGACCGGCGCCTTGATGCCGAAGGAGTTGCTCGACAAGGTCGCCGCATCGAAAAAATTCAACCAGGGCTTTACCACCACCGAGTACTTGGCGGCATCGATTCTCGACCAGCGCTGGCACCAGCTGAGCGCGGACAAGGTTCCCGGCGACGTGCTCGCTTTTGAAGCGGCCGCGCTGAAGGAGGCGGGCGTCGATTTTGCGCCGGTGCCGCCGCGCTACCGCAGCACGTATTTTTCGCACAGCATGGGCGGCGACTATTCCGCGGGCTATTACGCCTACCTGTGGAGCGAAAAGCTCGATGCCGACACCGTCGAATGGTTCCGCGAAAGCGGCGGCCTGCAGCGCAAGAATGGCGACCATTTCCGCAAAACGCTGCTTTCGCGCGGCGGCACGGCCGAAGCGATGGATTTGTTCCGCACGTTCCGCGGCCGCGATGCGAAGATCGAGCCTTTGCTGGAACGGCGCGGGCTGGTGGGCAACTGATCGATCGTCAGTCGTAAAAAAACCGCTCTGTACCTGGAGCGGTTTTTTTCGGTCAGGACGGCGAAGGCGTAACTTGTGCCCTCTCAAGGAGGCCGTAGCAAAAGGGGCAACGGTGCAGCAGCACTATATCGTCCTCGCGAAGGCGGCTGTAGCAGATGGGACCGCAGTGCCGCAGAGTTACATTGTCCTCGCGCAGTCGCCGGCGACACCTTTGCCGGTGCACTGGTGCGCGCTGCTGGCGAGAACGTCGGCAGCTACAGCATCAACGGCAACGCGCTGGCCAGTGGCAACTACCTGATCACGGCGCTCGACGGTGTCTTGAGCATCAGCGGCCGTCCGATCACCTTGACGGCCGACGCCAACACCAAGGTCTACGCCAACGCCGACCCGAGCCTGACCTACACGGTCGAAGCGGCAGGCGCCAGCCGTGGCCTGGTGGCGGGCGACAGCTTCACCGGCGCGCTCACCCGCAGCGCCGGCGAAAATGTCGGCAGCTACACGATCAACGCCAATGCACTGAGGAACGGCAACTACCTGATCACGGCAAGCAACGGCGCCTTGACCATCAGCGCGCGGCCGATCACGCTTGCCGCCGACGCCAAGACCAAGGTCTACGGCAGCGCCGACCCGGCGCTGACCTTCACTGCGGAAGCGGCCGGCGCCAGCCGTGGCCTGGTGGCCGGCGACACCTTCACCGGCGCGCTGACCCGCGCCGCCGGCGACAATGTCGGCAGCTATACGATCAATGCCAATGCGCTTGCCAATGGCAACTACGTGATTTCAGCCACTAATGGCGCCTTGAGCATCAGCAAGGCACAGCTGACCGTCACTGCCGATGACCAGGCCCGGCTGTATGGCGCGGTCAATCCGGTCTTTACGCAAACTGTCACCGGCTTCGTCAATGGGGATACGCGCGCCGTGGTCAGCGGTTCGGCCAACGCAACGAGTACCGCAAATGGCATCACGCCAGTGGGGTACGCGGTCATTAGCGCCAACGCAACGGGGCTGGTTGCGACCAACTACGACTTCACCAAACTGGTGGACGGCACGCTGGCGATCACGGCGCAAGACGGCGCAATCAAGGATGCCATCACCAGTGCGCTGTCCGCTACTTCTGTCAAACTTGCCGGCGGCAACCGCGACGAAGTGCTGCAACAAGGCGATGAGCCGGCGTCCTTCGGCTATCGCTTCAATGGCAACGGCAAGCGCAGCCTGGCCAGGTTGAATCTGAAAGTGGTCAACAACGGCATCAAATTGCCGGATGCGGTGCAGCTCGGCGAGGTGCCTGAAGACTAAGCAGGTTGGGCGGCGGGGCCACCCGCCGGCCCCGCGGCGGGAACAGGAACACTTTGCGTCTGGAGAAAGGGTAGACTGTTGCCTTTTGCTCAAGGAGGCAATATGGCTTGGCTGGTCACAAAATACCTGATTACGGCAGGCTTGGTCGTGCTGATATCGGAAGCGGCAAAACGCAGCGACCGGCTCGGCGGCCTGTTCGCTGCGTTGCCATTGGTAACGTTCCTTGCGCTGATCTGGTTGTATCTTGAAAAGCAGCCGCCGGAAAAGATCGCCAATCACGCCTGGTACACATTCTGGTACGTGGTACCGACGCTGCCGATGTTCCTCGCTTTTCCCGTGCTGTTGCCGCGTTTGGGATTCTGGCTCACGCTCATTGCCAGTGTCGGCATTACGGCCTGTTGTTTCGTGGCGTTTGCTGTCGTGATGCGCCAGTTCGGCGTCGAGTTGCTTCCGTGAGCGCGCCCGCCTTGACCGTGCCTGGCATTGTCCCGTAACGTCATGTTTCCTTCCAAACGCATCAGCACCGCGCTCATGCTGCTCGTCATCGCAGCGACCTGGATCAAGCCGCCCGACCCGATGGAACAGGCAATGCATGGCTCCCTGACCGTGCTTGCCCTGTTTTTGATGTGGCGCTATAGCGCGCGCCTGCAGGTTGGCGACCGGGATTTTTTCTTCATGGCCTTGTTCCTGTCCGTGCATTCGATCGCGGCGCGCTGGCTGTATTCGTATGTGCCCTACGATGCATGGGGCCAGAGCCTGTTCGGGTTTTCCATCAATGCCACGATGGGCTGGACGCGCAATCACTTCGACCGGCTGGTGCATTTCATGTTCGGTGCCTGTTTTACGCCGTGCATTGCCTCGTACGTGATCCGGCGCTATGTCGTCACGCCACTGCGCGCCTTTGTGATCGCCATTTCGGCCATCATGATCGCCAGCCTCTGGTATGAGTGGTTCGAGCTGGCCGTCGCCATGACGCTTTCCGGCAAGGACGCCGAAGCCTACAACGGCCAGCAGGGCGATATGTGGGACGCGCACAAGGACATGCTGATGGCGACCTTGGGCAGCCTGGGCTGGGCGCTGGTGTATGCCCGCAGCAGTGCGGGCGTGGCACCGGCGCCCCAGCCATGAATGTCGCGCGTCCCGCGTAGCACGGCAAGATCTGCAAGGTATCGTGCCGCGATTCCTTGTCGAATAAAATGGAAAAATAGTTTCGCCTCCTTATACTTGGTTCCATTGAGCTGCACCTTGATGGATAACCTGAAGGAGTGAAAATGATGTTTAATTTGAAAAGTGTTCTTGCTGTCTGCCTCACCGGTGGCGCACTGTCGGCCTGCTACGTGATGCCGCTGAACCAGACCATGCCCGGCGGGGGCGGCTACAGCGCCTCGGGCACCGCGATCATCCCGATGGCCGCGATCCGCGCGCCTTACACGGCCCGCCTGTATCCGGGCAACCAAGCAGCCTCGCGCATGGGGGCCACGTCGGGCATCATCAGCAATCCGGAAGACGGGCACGGCCAGTTTTCGTTCAATGTGGGCGGCGAGTCTTACCAGGGGGAAGCGACGCGCGCGCCCCACTCGTCCAAGGGCCTGGCCAATGCCAGCGGCAACCGCGGCGGCTTTGCGCGCTGCGACTATGCGATGAGCAGTGCCACGCTCGGTTCCGGCTCGTGCCTGTTTGCCAACGGCGCGCGGTACGACCTGCATGTTTCCCAATAAGCCTGCGCGCCCGGCATGGCCGCCGGGGGCGTTTCGGTGTAAAGTTACTGGTATGGCTTTACTTAACATTGGAGACTGCAACAACAATGAGTGTTCAGGAATTACACGGTATTACATTAGAATCGATCCTGACGCGCCTGGTGGAGCATTACGGGTGGGAAGCGCTGGGCAAGCAGATCGACATCAAATGCTTCAACAGCGACCCGAGCGTCAAGAGCAGCCTGACTTTTTTGCGCAAGACCCCCTGGGCGCGCAGCAAAGTGGAAGAGTTGTACCTGCAGACGCAGTTCACACCATAAATCGAGGATGACATGTTGAATCAAGACACAGCAAACCTCAAAGCCCATTTGCAGGACTTGCACGCCAATCTGGCCCAGACCGGCGACATCGATGAAGAATTGCAGTCGCTGCTGCGCCAGCTCGACGGCGACATCCGCACCCTGCTCGAACGGCGCACGGCGATTGACGCCCCCGCCGCCGCCGTTGACGACGCCGAATCGCAGACCTTCGGCCTGGCCGAGCGCACCCAGGAACTTACCGCCCGCTTCGCGGTCGACCATCCGCGGCTTGAGCCTGCGCTGCGCGAACTGGGGCGCATGCTCGCCAATATGGGAATCTGATCGCGCCTTAACTGTGCAGCTTGCCTGCACAGTCGATCGCGCAGCAGATTGCACCGCGCTGCCTGTTTTTGTGGCGCAAACGTCACAAGTTATTGATAATCAAGACGTTTTTGCATGATCCCCGTCTGGAATTTTCCGGCAGGGCGAGTCGGCAGCGCGCGTTTTCCGGTACAATACCGGCCAATGAACTCCCCAATCAACCTGTTTGCGACCGTCCCCAAGCGGTCTAGCCGCGCTTCCGCCGCGCCTTTCCTTCCCATGTCCCGCGCCGAAATGGCCGACCTGGGCTGGGACCAGTGCGACGTCATCCTGGTCACCGGCGACGCCTATATCGACCATCCGAGTTTCGGCATGGCGCTGGTCGGCCGCCTGCTCGAGGCGCAGGGTTACCGGGTCGGCATCATCAGCCAGCCCGATTGGCTGTCGGCCGAACCGTTCCGCGCGCTGGGCAAGCCGCGCCTGTATTTCGGCATCACCGCCGGCAACATGGACTCCATGGTCAACCGCTACACGGCCGACCGCAAGATCCGTTCCGACGACGCCTACACGCCCAACGGCGAGCCGAACAAGCGTCCCGACCGCACCGTCACCGTCTACGCCCAGCGCGCGCGCGAAGCCTTTCCCGACGTGCCCGTCATCATCGGCTCGATCGAAGCATCGCTGCGCCGCATTGCCCACTACGATTACTGGTCCGACAAGGTGCGCCGCTCGGTGCTGCCCGATTCCAAGGCTGACCTGCTACTGTTCGGCAATGCCGAGCGGGCGCTGGTCGACCTGACCCACCGCATGGCGGCCGGCGAAAGCATCAAGGATATCCGCGACCTGCGCGGCACCGCCTTCATGGCCCCGGGCGGCTGGCTGCCGGGCCCGGACTGGGGCGTGCACAATTCGAGCCGGGTCGACGTGCCCGGCAAGGTTGACCCCCTTCCCGATCCGTACGCCATGGCCCAGGAAGACAAGGCCGCCTGCGCCACTGAAAATGCATCAGGCATCGCCTCGACCCCGCCGCTTGAGGTCATCAAGCCGATCCGCATCATGACGCGCGAAGAGCGCCAGGCCATGCTGCGCGAGCAGCACAACAAGACCGTGGTGCGCCTGCCGTCGTACGACGTGGTCAAGGACGACCCGGTCATGTACGCGCACGCCTCGCGCGTGTTCCACCTGGAATCGAACCCCGGCAATGCGCGCGCCATCGTGCAGGCGCACGGCGAGCGCGACGTCTGGATCAACCCGCCGCCGCTGCCGCTGGCGATGGATGAAATGGACGGCGTGTACGACATGAATTACGCGCGCGCCCCGCATCCAAGCTACGGCAAGGCCAAGATTCCGGCCTGGGACATGATCCGCTTTTCGGTCAACATCATGCGCGGCTGCTTTGGCGGCTGCACCTTTTGCTCGATCACGGAGCATGAAGGGCGGATCATCCAGAGCCGCTCGGAGCCGTCGATCCTGCGCGAAATCGAGCATATCCGCGACAAGACCAAGGGTTTTACGGGTACCATTTCCGACATGGGCGGGCCAACCGCCAACATGTACCGGCTCGCCTGCAAAGACAAGGCGATCGAGGTATCGTGCCGCCGCCTGTCGTGCGTGTATCCGACCATTTGCGTCAATCTGGGTACCGACCACAGCAAACTGATCTCGCTGTACCGCAAGGCGCGCGCCATTCCGGGCATCAAGAAAGTGCTGATCAGCTCGGGCTTACGTTATGACCTGGCCGTGCGTTCGCCCGAATACGTCAAGGAACTGGTTACCCACCACGTGGGCGGCTTGCTTAAGATTGCGCCCGAGCACACCGAGGAAGGCACGCTGTCCAAGATGATGAAGCCGGGCATCGGTGCCTATGACGAGTTCAAGGAAATGTTCGACCGTTTCTCGCTGGAAGCCGGCAAGAAGCAGTACCTGATTCCCTATTTCATCGCCGCCCACCCGGGCACAACCGATGAAGACATGCTCAATCTGGCGCTGTGGCTAAAGAAAAACAACTTCAAGCTCGACCAGGTGCAAACCTTCATGCCCACGCCGATGGCCATGGCAACGACCATGTACCATTCGCGCAAGAATCCGCTGCACAAGGTGACGGCCGATTCCGAGGTCGTCGAGACCGCCAAAAGCGGCAAGGTGCGGCGCGCGCACAAAGCCTTTTTGCGCTACCAGGACCCGGCCAACTGGCCGATCCTGCGCGAGACGCTGGTCAAGATGGGCCGTGGCGACCTGATCGGCAATGGCGACCGGCACCTGGTGCCGAGCTGGCAGGCGTCCGAAGACGGCGGCCTGGCTGCGGGCGAGCGCAAGCGCCAGACCTCCGGCGCCGGCACGCTCGACAAGTTCGCCGCCGCGCCCAAGCGCAAGACCGAGCGCGCAAGTGCGCCCACGCCGTTCATCGCGCCCGAATCGAAGGTGCGCGCCTCGATCCTGTCGACCATCAAAACGCGTCACAAGGTCGCTGCAGCCCCCGCCGCCAAAGCGCGCCCCGGCCGCAAATAGCGTTGCCATCAAACCGGGGTCAGACCACTTTTGCAAAACTGCAAAAGTGGTCTGACCCCGGTTTGATTTTTTGGCAAGCCGTTGTTGTCATGCACGGCGGATCGGGTTTTTCGCCTGTTCTGTAACGAACAATCGTACAATCGGATGTTAGGTTGCCATAGTGCACCATCCGAGAATGCGTACCGTTTGATGACATCTTTGTTCCTGTTGCGGCGCTGCCTGTCCTTGTGGCCGAGCGCGTCCATCGCTGCCGCGTTCGCCCTGTGCGCATGCCTGCCGGCGCACGCGCAGGACAAAGTCACGCTCCAGCTCAAGCATACCCACCAGTTCCAGTTCGCCGGCTATTACGCCGCCGTCGAAAAAGGATTTTACCGCGACGCCGGGCTCGACGTGACCATCGCCGAAGGCCGCGATGGCGGCGAACCGGAGCGGCGCGTGATCGACGGCAGCGCCGACTATGGCGTGGGCAGCAGCAGCCTGCTGCTGGCGCGCGCCGCCGGCAAGCCGCTGGTCGTGCTGGGCGTGATCCTCCAGCATTCGCCCTACGTGCTGCTGGTGCGCCACCGCGACCAGGCGGGGATCGGCGACATCAAGGGCAAGCGCGTCATGATCGGCTCGCTCGTCGACGAGCTCACCCAGGCCGATGAACTGATTGCCTTCCTGACCAAGGAGGGCGTGCCCGTCAAGAGCCTGGTACGGGTCGAGCATACTTACAATATCAGCGACCTGATGAGCGGCAAGGTCGAGGCGATGTCGGCCTACGTCACCAACGAGCCCGACTACCTGGACCGGCTCGGCTTCGCCTACGACGTCTACAGCCCGCGCGCGGCGGGCATCGATTATTACGGCGACAACCTGTTTACCAGCGAGCGCGAAATCGCCGCCCATCCGGCGCGCGTGAAAGCGTTTCGCGCCGCCAGCATGAAGGGCTGGGCCTATGCCATGGCGCACCAGGAGGAAATGGCCGACCTGATCATCGCCAAATACACCGCGCGCCATGACCGCCAGCACCTGCTGTTCGAGGCGCGCCAGATGGTCGCGCTGGTGCAACCGGTGTTGGTCGAAATCGGCTACATGAATCCGGACCGCTGGCGCCACATCGCCGATACCTATGCCGACCTGGGCATGCTGCCGCGCGGGATCGCGTACGACGGCTTCCTGTACCAAAGTTCGCCGATGGCGAACACGATGGCGTGGCTGTACCGGGTGCTGATCGGCGCCACCGTGCTGCTGTTTGCCGGCGCCGGCGTGCACGTATGGCTGCTGGCGCGCGAACGGCGCCGCGCGCAGTACGCCATCCGCAAGGGCGAGCAGCGCTTTCGCACCATGTTCGAAGAGGCGCCGATGGGCATTGCGCTGATCGACTCGCGCACCGGCGAATTCAAGGACGTCAATCCGCGCTACGCCGAGATCACCGGCCGCAGCTTCGAGCAGATCAAGAGCGGCCACTGGACCGACATCTCGCACCCGGACGACATGGCCGACGACGTCATGCTGATGGCGCAGCTGAGCGAAGGCGCCGCCGTCGGCTTCAAGACCAGCAAACGCCTGCTGCGCCCGGACGGCTCGGTGGTGTGGGTCGACATGTCGATCGCGAAAATCGAAACGGCCAGCGACGCCCAGCCGCACCACCTGTGCATGATCGAAGACGTGACGGAGCAAAAAAAGTCGGAAGCGATGATCTGGCAGCAGGCCAACTTCGATCCGCTGACCGAACTGCCCAACCGGCGCATGTTCCACGACCGCCTTGAGCACGACATCATGAAAAGCCGGCGCGATGGACAGCGCATTGCGATTTTGTTCATCGACCTCGATCATTTCAAGGAAATCAACGACACGCTCGGCCACCACCAGGGCGACATCCTGCTGATCGACGCCGCGCGCCGGATCCGCTCCTGCGTGCGCGAGACCGACACCGTGGCGCGCCTGGGCGGCGACGAGTTCACGGTGATTTTGTCGGACCTGTCGGCGGTTTCGCCGGTGGACGTGATTGCCCAGAAAATCCTCGACGTCCTGCAGGCGCCGTTCCAGCTTGGCGAAGAGCAGGCGTTCGTCTCGGCCAGCATCGGCATCACGCTGTATCCGGACGACGCGCGCGACATCGACGACCTGCTCAAGCACGCCGACCAGGCCATGTACGCGGCCAAGGGTGCCGGGCGCAACCGCTTCAGCTACTTCACGCCGGCCTTGCAGGTCGCGGCACTCAACCGCATGCGGCTGACCAATGACTTGAGGAGCGCCCTCAAGGGCGACCAGTTCCGCGTGTTCTTCCAGCCCATCGTGCACCTGAAGACCGGGAGCATCCACAAGGCCGAGGCGCTGATCCGCTGGCAGCATCCGCAGCGCGGGCTGGTCAGCCCGATGGAATTCATCCCGCTGGCCGAGGCGAGCGGGCTGATTCTGGACATTGGCGAGTGGGTGTTCAAGGAGTCGGCACGCTGGGTCCAGCGCTGGCGGGCCGAGCACAACGCGCGCTTTCAAGTCAGCGTCAACCAGTCGCCGCTCGAATTTCAGCGCGAGGGCAAGGGTTACGAAGGCTGGTTCGCGCATCTGGACGCGCTCGGGCTCGACGGCGACGCGGTCGTGGTCGAGATCACCGAGGGCTTGCTGCTTGACGCCAGCACCGGCGTGACCGACAAGCTGCTGGCGCTGCGCGACGCCGGCATCCAGGTAGCGTTGGACGATTTCGGCACCGGCTATTCGTCGCTGTCGTACCTGAAGAAATTCGATATCGACTACCTGAAGATCGACCGTTCGTTCACCCGCAACCTGGCGCCCAACACCAGCGACATGGCCTTGTCGGAAGCGATCATCGTCATGGCCCACAAGCTGGGCCTGCGCGTGATCGCCGAAGGGGTGGAAACGCAGCAGCAGTGCGATTTGCTGCTCGCGGCGGGCTGCGACTACGGGCAGGGATATTTATTCGCCAGGCCGATGCCGGGCGAGGAGTTCGACGCCTTGCTGCGCGCGCAAAAAGTGACGCTGTGAGTCACCGGGGACGATGTATACGGGCTAATCGACCAGATCGGCACTGGCCTGCTTGCGCCTGAGCGCCATTGCGTTGCGATGCCGGGCGCGCAGGCGCGGGTCGGTGATCAGCATCCCGAGCGTCTCGCCGATCACCATCACCACGCCCAGGATCGGCAGCACCAGCATCAGGCCGGCCACGCCGGCCACGGTGCCCCCCGCAAAAATCATCACCACCGTCATCAGGGGATGGATCTGCAGGCTGCGCCCCAGCGTCATGGGCATGAAGATAAAGTCGTCAAGCAGGCGCACCGCGATGAACACCCCGATCGCGCTATAGGCGATCAGCGGGTCGGCCGGCGCGTCGGTCGAGGCCACCACCACCACCATCACGCAGCCGAGGATCGAGCCGACAAACGGCACCCAGGCCAGCAGCGCCGACATCAGCCCCAACGCCAGGGGCGATGTCACGCCGATTGCCCACAGTCCGAGCGCCAGCATGATGGTGTCGATGATGGTCAGCTTGATCAGCCCGACGAAATAGCGGCGCGCGGTCTGGTCCACTTCATGCAGCAGGAACAGCGTACGCTCGAAGAACGCATTGGGCACCGCGCGCGCCAGGAATTTTTCAAACTTGGCGCCGTCGCGCAGGAAAAAATACGTCAGGAAGGGCGCCAGCAGCAGCGACGGCAGCCAGCCCGCGGTGGCGACGACGATGCCGGCCAGGTGCTGCTGCGCGAAGTTGTCGGTAAATAGCTTGAAGCGCTTGTTGACGACCGAGGTCAGGTGGATCTGTTCGAGCACCGGGAACTTCGCCTCTAGCAGGTGCATCGAGTTGCGCACGAAGGCCACGCCGCCCTCCAGATAGTGCCCGATCAGTGCCTGCCACGAGTCGGCGGCCGAATCGCTCCATGAAAACGCGGCCACCACGACCAGTGAAAGTAGCGCAAAAAAGCCGCCGCCCACGGTCAGCGCGGCCAGGTCCTGGCCCACGCCGAGGCGGATCAAGCGCTGCATCGGGCCGAGCAGGATGTAGTACAGGATGGTGCCGAACAGGAAAGGGATCGCCAGCCACATCATGTGCTCGAGCAGCATCAGCAGCACGATGGTGGCCGCGATGATGCCGGCCCATACCACCGGCCCGGCGCGCCGCGCGTACATCACAGCGCCTCCTCCAGCGCCGCGCCGCCCATCGACTCGCGCAGGCGCTGCCCGATCAGGCGCGCCAGCGCGAGCGCGATCTTGTAGCCGATCTTGGCGTCCGTTTCCATCAGCCCGAGAAAGTCGGCGCGGAAGAAGACTGCCACTTCGAGCTGGCCGACGGCGCGCGCCTGGGCGTTGCGGGCCGTATCGTCGAGCAGCGCCAGGTCGCCGAATACGGCGCCGGGACCGAGTTCGGCGACCATGCGAAAGGCGCTGTCGTGCGCCTGGCTGATGACCACGCGTCCGGCCGTGATCAGATACAGCGCCTGGCCTTCCTCGCCTTCGTCGAAAACGATTTCATCGCCCAGGAAGCGGCGCTCGTGCATGAGACCGTCGACAATCTTGAGTTCCAGCGGCGTGAGCGAATCAAACAGCGGACAAAGCTTGAGGCTGGCCTGGCGCGGGGACAGGGGTTGCGGCTTGAACAATCCAAAAATCAAGGGAGCTCCGGCAAGAACGTAGATAGGTCCGATTATGCGCCACGGGGATGGCCGGCGCAGCAGATTCGCGCCGCGTGGTGCTAAAAACGTCACACGGGCAAGGAGCGTAGGGCCGAGGCGAGAGCCGGGCATGCAGGAGGATGGACAAATGCAAAAAGGGCCCGACGAATCGGGCCCTTTTCTTGATGCTGGCGGAGCGGACGGGACTCGAACCCGCGACCCCCGACGTGACAGGCCGGTATTCTAACCAACTGAACTACCACTCCGTATTAATCTGATCGGTACTGCTGATCATGATGCCCCGTCTCTGATCTGGTGGGCGCTGAGAGGCTCGAACTCCCGACCTAAGCCTTGTAAGGGCTCCGCTCTACCAACTGAGCTAAGCGCCCGCACACTTCTATTCAAAGACTGCATCTGACGATTGTCACCTCGTCTGAAGAGGCCGAATCATATACTATTTTTTTCAAAGTGCGCAAGTGCTTTGCGAAAAAAACCCAAAATTGTTCAATTTCATTGATGCCCCGTCCACTCCGGGGATGGTGGGGAATGGCGCGCCGCCTTTGCTTTTTCATGAACAGCATTCGCATCGCCCATCGTTGTTGCAGCTCTGCGTAGCGGCCCTGATCGCCGCATTGCCCCTGGCCGCCGACGGCAACGGGCGCGACGCCGACCCGAGCGACCCGGGCGACGCCACCGTCGCCGGCCAGTGCGGCGCCGGTTCGGGCGCATCAAACTCCAGCTGGCACGGCACCCACGTCGCCGGTTCGATCGCCGCCAAAACCAACAATGGCGTGGGCGTAGCCTTCAACGCAAAAATCGTCCCAGTTCGGGTGCTGGGCAAGTGCGGCGGCTACCCGTCCGACATTGCCGACGCCATCATCTGGGCTTCCGGCGGCGCCGTCAGCGGCGTGCCCGCCAACGCCAATCCGGCGCGCGTGATCAACATGTCGCTAGGCGGCGGCGGCGCCTGCGCCAACACCTCGCAAAACGCGATCAACAGCGCCCGTTCGCGCGGCACGGTGGTGTTGGTCGCGGCCGGTAACTCGAACGCCGACGCCAGCGGCGCCAACCCGGCAAACTGCCCCGGCGTGGTTGCGGTGGCCGCCACCAACCGCTCCGGGGGACGGGCGTACTACTCGAACTATGGCGCCGTGGTCGACGTGGCCGCTCCCGGCGGCGACGCGCGCACGGCTGGCGGCGGCATCCTGTCGACCCTGAATGCCGGCACCACGACGCCGGGCGCCGACAGCTATGGTTTTTTCCAGGGCACCTCGATGGCCGCGCCCCATGTGGCCGGCGTCGCGGCGCTGATGCTCTCGAAAACCCCGGGTCTGACGCCGACCAGATCGAGAGCACCTTCAAGTCGACCGCGCGCGCCTTTCCGGCGGCGTGCGGCGGCTGCGGCGCGGGCATTGTCGACGCCACCGCGGCACTAAGTGGTGGCAGCACCCCGCCGCCAGCGGCGGTACGGGCACCGCGAGCGGCAAGTACACGCTGCGGCTGACATGGTAACAAAAGCATGTGAAAAGGGACGGGTGGCTAGCCACACGTCCCTTTTTTTCCTGCGCGGCGCCGCTTGGCGCCTTTACATGCGGCTACCTGCAACGCGCCTACCCACAACGCGGCTACTCGTATGCCCCCAAGCGCCGCTGTTCCTCTTCGCTGAAGTATTTGCTGCGTAACTGCTGCAGCATCGCTTCCGCGCCTGGTTGCAGCGCGGCGCGGTCGGTCTTGTAGGCCGCAATGCGCAGCTTCCAGTCCGCTTCCTCGCGGTCTAGCTGCGCCAGGCGGCTGGCCCCTTCGGGCGAGAACGCGGCCGCCCGCACCCGATACACTTCATCGTCGCTGGCGCCCTGTTCGCGCATTTTCTGCACGCTTTCCTCGGTCCGCAGGACCCGGGTGGGCGCCTCGCGTTCCGCGCGCATCGCAGGCGAGAGCTTCTTGTCGAGCGCGGCCAGCTTTTCGGCCCTTTGTTCGGCCGTCAGCTTCGGGTCGACGCTGATGTCGACGCGGGCCAGCGCATCGAGGTCGTAGGCGTCGCTAAAGCCGAACAGGCCCGCGCTCTCGGCCGGCGTAAAGAAGCGCGCGCGCAGCTTTTGCGTCGCCTCCAGGCGCGCGCGCGCCAACTTGGCCATGTCGCTGGTGGCGACCATCTGCTGCTCGACGTCGACCAGCGCGCGCTTGTACTCGAGATAGCTGGCGAGCAGGCGCTTGGCCTGCGCAGCCGGACCAGGCTTGAGGCGCCGGTCCAGCTCACGTTCGATCTCGGCGCGAATCGCACCGAGGTCTTTCTCGCCCAGCCCGGCCAGGTAGTAGTCGAACAGGTGTCCCAGTTCGGCGTCCACCACCAGGTCGCCGTCGGCGCTTTGCTTGATGTCGCCGTCGGGCCGCGTGCCCTCCATCGAGCGCACGAACGCAAACGGATCGGCTTCCTGCCGCACCTTGTCCGCGGGCGCGGGAAGGTCCGGCCGCGCGAACATGCCATACAGCAGGCCGGCGGCGAGCAAGAGCGCCCCCAGCTTGGTCAATCTGCTCAAGGCGGCCATGGCAAGCCCCTACAGGCCCAGTGCCTGCAAGCGGTTGGCCTGCTGGCGGAACACCGTGACAGGACTCGTTTCAAACAGGTTGACGATGCCGATCAGCTGGTTGACTTCATCGGCGTGGTTCATGCCGTAGTCGTCGCGGATGGTGCGGCCGAGGTGGCTCTTGCAGCTGGCGACCAGGCCGTCGTTCTTTTCGCCGATGGCCGCGCCGGTGAGCAGGAAGATCGGGTCCAGCGCGTCGAGTGCGTTGGTCCAGCTCTTGCCGCCGCTCCAGGAGAAATAATGCACGCCGTTGACGACATACGCGCCTTCGCCGCAGGCCGTGGTCGGCAGGCCGGCCGGATGACGCGCATTGAAGGCGGCGGTGCCGGCGGTGGACAGCGAGGTCAATGCGGCGCGGCCGTTTTGCGGCAGGCCGCCGCTGCCCGACAAAAAGCTGAGCAGGGATGCCACGGCGTTGGCCAGCGTGCTGGTCACGCCCGGCACCAGGCCAAGCGCGATGTCGGCCACTTTGGAGCCCTTGTTCACGCCGGCCACCGAGCTGACCGAGGCGATCAGGTCGGGACGCACCGAGGCGACATAGCGGCTGGTCGGCCCGCCGTGGCTGTGGCCGATCAGGTTGACCTTTTCCAGGCGGGTGGCGGCAATGATTTGCTTGACCTGGAACAGCAGCTGTTCGCCGCGCACTTCGGTACTGTTGGCGGCCGACACGCTGGTGGTGTAGACCGTCGCGCCGCCGCTGCGCAGCGATGAGGGAATGCCGTAGAAATACTCGACGGGGCCAATGTTGTCGAAGCCTAACAGGCCGTGAACGAGGACGATGGGGTACTTGGTCTGGGTGTAACCCAGTGCCCAGGATGGGGCAGGCACGGCGAGCGCTGCTGCGAGGACTACGGATGCGCACTTCCAAAAGCGATTCTTCATTTTGTCTCCTGATGGTTTTTTAGAATTGAAGTCGACTACTGGAACTGAAGTTGTGCGGTTCAAGCCGCACATTCCTTCGTGTTACCGAGCTCACCAGATCTTTCCGCTCATGCAAGCCTGGAAATTATGTTTCAAATTAGAGCGAGCGCTCGGTTTTTTGAATTTAGCACCCTATTCCGTAAAAAGCATGACGCAGCGCAATAAGTGCGCTCGTTCTTTTCTGACCAGAACTTATCTGTGGTTTTAAAGCGATATAATCGTTCTGGGAACCAACTTAAGGCCACGGCGAGCGCAATATGGCAAGTATCCAGTCCAGACGTTTCGACTTCGATCAATTCCAGACCATGACGCCGCTCAACGGTGAGACGATCTGGGCCTATCTGGTCGACCGCCATGCCGAGCGCATTGGCGTCAAGCGGCGCAAGCCGGCGCTTGAAAACATGGAAAAAATCTTCGTCGCGACGTTCCGGCTCGCCAACGAGGTGGGTTTTCGCGCCATGAGCCTGCGCGACCTGTGCCGCGAGACGGGTTTGTCGATGGGCGGGCTATACGGCTATATCGAAGGCAAGGACCAACTGGCCGAGATGATCGAGGATGTGGTGCGCCAGACAACCTACGAGCTGCCGCGCATGTTTGCCCACATCGAGGATCCGCGCGAGCGGCTCGAGTCGCTCGTGCGCGGGACGATTTATTTGTCCGAGATATTGCAGCCGTGGTTTTATTTCGTCTACATGGATTCGCGCGTGCTCCATTTCGACCAGCGCAACATGGCGAAAAACTCGGAGCTGTCGATCCAGACGCTGATCGCGCAGTTGCTCGACGAGCTGCGCCCGCTGCCCGAGGGAAATACGACGCTGATCGCCGCCCATATCCTGGCCCTGTTCCAGGACTGGTACCTCAAGCGCTGGAAGTACAAGGCGGCCAAGGTCAGCGTGGATGAGTTTGCCGACAGCGTGTTGCTGTTCCTGCGCAGCCACCTGAGGTAGGGCATAAGGCCTGCCGCTTTTCCGCCCTACGATGGTGCAAACGGCAAGCTCTTGCAACATTGCGCGCGGTAAGCGATACTGTATGTAATCACAGTACTTCGCCTCCATCGTGAACCTTCCCACTCCCGTCCCCGCCTGCGAGCCGCAACGCTACATCGCCCATCTCGACATGGATGCCTTCTACGCGTCCGTCGAATTGCTCAAGTATCCGGAGCTGCGCGGCCAGGCGGTTGTCATCGGCGGCGGGCGCGACCAGCATCCAGTGGTGCAGGCCGACGGCCGGCGCCAGTTCGCCCTGATGCGCGACTATGTCGGGCGCGGCGTCGTCACCACGTCCACCTACGAGGCGCGCGCGCTCGGCGTGTTTTCGGCGATGGGCATCATGAAGGCGGCCAAGCTGGCCCCGGACAGCATCTTGCTGCCAACCGATTTTGACGCCTACCGCAAGTTTTCCAGCATGTTCAAGCAAGCCGTTGCGGACGTGGCGCCCATCATCGAAAACGTCGGCATCGATGAAATCTACATCGACCTGACCGAGTTCGGCGCGCGCGCCCCCGCCGTCGCCCAACAAATCAAGGAACTGGTGTCGCACACCACGGGCCTGTCATGCTCGATTGGCCTGGCGCCCAACAAGCTGCTGGCCAAGATTTGCTCCGACCTGGAAAAGCCGAACGGCCTGACCATCCTGTCGCCCGAAGACGTCCAGACGCGCGTGTGGCCGCTGCCAGCCCACAAGATCAACGGCATTGGACCAAAGGCGCGCGAAAAGCTCAACAACCTGGGCATCGCCACCATTGGCGACCTGGCCGGCGCCGACGTGCACCTGCTGCGCGCCCACTTCGGCGAAGTCTATACCGCGTGGCTGGTGCGCGTGGCGCACGGTGTGGACGAGCGCCCAGTGCGCACCACCTCGGAAACCAAGTCGGTCAGCCGCGAGGTGACGTTCGAGCGCGACTTGCAAGTGGTAACGGACCGGCAGGTGCTGTCGGCCAAATTCGAGGCGCTGTGCGAGCGCGTGGCCGACGACCTGAAAAAACATGCGCTGGCCGGCAAGACGGTCGGCATCAAGCTCAAGTTCGAGGACTTCACCACCGTCACGCGCGACATCACGCTGCCGCGCAACACCGCTGACCCGCTGACCATCCTCAAGGCCGCGCGCGACTGCCTGAGGCGCGTCCCGTTTGAAAAAAAGATCCGGCTGCTGGGCGTGCGGATGTCGACGCTGACCGACTTGTCCGGCCTTGATGCCGGCGGCAATGCGCAGGCGGAACTGTTCCCATCGGTGTGAGTGAAGTCAACAACGAATGCGTTAAAAAGTTATTCGACGGCACCACAGTTGGACAAGCGCACCTGCCGGTTCGCCTACCCGACCGTGTAAAATGTCGTTCCGCTGGAAATATCGACTGAAACAAGGCAAACGCACATGTGGTTCAAGAATCTTCAGATTTATCGCCTGCCCGCACCATGGGCATTTACCCCTGAACAACTCGAAGCGGCGCTGGCGCCACAGAGCTTCGTGCCGGCCAACAGCAACGAATTGCTGCGTCAAGGCTGGGATTCGCCGCGCGGCAACGGCATCCTGGTTCACGTGGTCAACAAACAAATGCTGATCTTGCTGGGCACCGAGAAAAAGCTGCTGCCAAGCTCGGTGATCAACCAGGTCGCCAAGGCCAAGGCTGCCGAGATGGAAGAAGCCCAGGGTTTCGCGCCGGGCAAAAAGGCCATGAAGGAACTCAAGGAGCGCGTGGCCGACGAATTGCTGCCGCGCGCGTTCAGCATCCGCAGCAATGTCTGGACCTGGATCGATCCGGTCAACGGCTGGCTGGTGATAGACGCGGCCAGCCCGGGCAAGGCCGATGAAGTCATCAAGCTGCTGTTGAAAGCGGTCGACCGTATGCCGCTGGAAAGCTTGCGCGTGCAGCGCTCGCCGGTGGCCGTGATGACGGCCTGGCTGGAAACGGACGAGGCGCCGGTCGGCTTTACGGTCGACCAGGATACCGAATTGCGCGCCACCGGCGAGAGCAAGGCGGCCGTGCGCTATGTGAAGCACGCGCTGGAAGTGGACGATATCCGCCGCCACATCGCCGCCGGCAAGCAATGCACGCGCCTTGCCATGACGTGGAACGACAAGATCTCGTTCGTGCTGACCGAATCGCTGGCGATCAAGGGCATCAAGCCGCTGGACGTGATCAAGGAAAGCGACGCCAGCACGCGCAACGATGAAGAGCGTTTTGACAATGACATGATGCTGATGACGGGCGAATTGTCCAAGCTGATGACCGACCTGGTCGAAGCGCTGGGCGGCGAAGCCAAGGCGTGATGTAATAAAAGTAACGAAAAAACCATGATCGGCCCGGACGCGCAAGCTTCCGGGCTTTTTTTTAACCGTTGGGTTTAAAAAAGTTATTTGTTAAACAATGGTTAAGGTATGATCCGCCTTCCATTTATTTCTTATAGTTAAATACACATGTTCATTTCGACTTTCCTGGGCCGTAGCGGCCGTTGGGCCATGGGTGCGGCGTTGGTGGCCGCCCTGGTATCCGGTTGCGGCGGCGGCGGCGGCAATGACGCGCCGGCGGCCGTCAATACGCCGCCGGTGACGACCATGCTGCTGTCCGGGATGGTCGAGGCCGGTGGTTCGGGCGCGGACGTCAGCGCCAATACGGGCGGTGAACTGATCCTGAGCGGCAGCAGCAGCGCCGACGCCAACGGCGACGCGCTGACCTACAAATGGTCGATCACCAGCAAACCTGCCACCAGCGCGCTGGTGCTGGCCGCGGACACCGCGGTCAAGCAGACGCTCGTGCCCGATGTGGCCGGCATCTACGTCATCACCTTGCGCGTGACCGACAGCAAGGGCGCTTATTCAGAGAAAAAAGTGACGATCCTGGTGCGCGACAATGCCGCGCCGGTGACCAATGTCGTCATCACCGCCGCCTATACGGGCGTGACCACGACCAGCCCCACCCAGTCGCTCAACGCCGGCGCGATCGTGGTGCTCGACGCGCGCGGCAGCAAAGATGCCGACGGCGACGTCGTCACGACCAGCTGGACGCTGCTGGAAAAGCCGTCCAACAGCCTGGCCGGCTTGACCGTGGATGGCGCTGTCAGCCGCTTCGTGACTGACTTGCCCGGCCTGTACAAGGTGCGCGCCCATGGCGTGGACGAGCGCGGCGCCTACAGCGACACCATTTACGTTTTCAATGTCGACAATACCGCCCCGCAAACGGTGGTGGTGTCGTCGGCCGTCGCCCCGGGCGCCGCCGGCAATGGCAAGCTCAATGTCAACTCCGGTTATATCGTCTCGCTCGACGGCTACGGCAGCTACGATATGAACGGCGGTGCCTTGAGCATGGCCTGGAGCGTAGTGAGCAAGCCGACCGGCAGCAATGCCGTGCTGAGCAGCGCCACCGGCTACACCAGCCAGATCATCCCGGACCTGCTGGGCGAGTATGTGGTCAAGATGAGCGCCACCAATAGTGCCGGTGCGCTGAGCTCTTACCTGACCACGATTACCGTGAATAACCGCAGCCCGTTCGCCACCATTTCGACCAACGCCGCCCCGGCCGCGATCCAGACCGGCCCGGCAGTGCGCCTGCCGCTCAACACCGCCGTCACGCTGCGCGGCGCGGGCAGCGTCGACGCCGATGGCGACACGCTGACCTACGCCTGGAGCCTGACGGGCAAACCTGCCGCCAGCGCGGCAGCCTTGTCGGCCACGACCGGCGCCACGGTCCAGATGACGACCGACCTGGCCGGCAGTTATGTTGTGCTGCTGCGCGTGACGGACCCGTCGGGCGCGTTCTCGGAAAAATCGATGACCTTCCAGGCCGGCACGTTTTCCCCGGTCGCGGTGACCGACAAGAGTTTTGCCACCGTCCTGGTGGGCGGCACGGCAACGGTGTCGGGCGCGATGAGCTTTGACGACGACAGCACGGCGCTGACCTACGCCTGGGCAGTCGATTCGGCCCCGGCCGGCTCGGGCGCCGCCATTGCCGCGCCGTCGTCGCCGGCGCTGTCGTTCACCCCGGATCTGGCCGGCAATTACGTGTTGTCGCTGACCGTCAGTGATGGCGTGCACAGCAATATTGCGTATGTCACCGTGCGCGCGCTGAGCGCTTTTGCGGCCAATGTTGAATTGGCGTTCGCGCCGCTGGAGTCGCGCTATAGCAAGGGCCTCGACAAGCTGGTCATCCTGGCGACCAATCCGAATACGGTCAAGATCGTCGATTCGTTCACTGGCCTGATCAAAACCGTCCTGCTGCCGTTTCCCGGCAAGTCAGTCAGCCTGAGCCCGAACGGCAAACTGGCGGTAGTGATGCAAGAAGGCATCGTGTCGCTGGTGGACCTGGAAGCGGGCACCTTGCTGCATTCGACCAGCACCGACCAAAACTATAGCGAAGCATTGGTCAACAATGGCGCCATCGTCCAGCTGTTGGGGCGCTCCAACTACAATTCGTACGGGACGGGCGTGGCCGTGATCGACGGCCGTACCGGCGTGGACCTGACCAGCACGCTGGGCTCGACCAGTTCTTCGCTGTACGGTAACTACCGCGGCGTGTATTCGGGGCTGAAGAATCGCACCTACCTGTATGCGTCTTCCTCGTCCGGTTATATGTACTACGCCGATATCGATGCGCTGACCGGCAAGGTTGGCAACACCGGCTCGTCAGCCTACAACTATGACTATGTGTCGTCTATTTACCTGAGCGAGAACGACGACTTGCTGTTCACATCGAGTGGCGCTTATTACCGTACCGATACCCTGGTTGCCGCCGGCCGGCTATCGTACACGGGCATGATGCAGTCGCTGAGCCATTCGGCGCACAATGAGGAAACGCTGGTCATGTCCTATGTGGCAGGCAGCTACCCGGATTACAACAGCAAGACCTACCAGTCCAGCTACAAGCGCTACGTCGGCGCCTTGTTCCAGCCGGACACCGACTTGACGCTGCCGCTGATCGCCGGCCAGCAAAGCTATGGCATCCAGATCTACCATAGCTCGACGGGCAAGCAGGTAGCGCTGGTCCAGACGGTCACCAGCCTGTCGACTGGCGCTGGCGCGAAGTTTTATGTCTTGACGCGCTAAATCGTCCTGGATTGCTAAAAGCCGGCCATCTCGCGATGGCCGGCTTTTTTTCGGCCTGAAGAATGTCGGCTTTCAAGGCATGGCGCATCTATTTGATCAAAAGCAATAAATAAGCAGTTTTGTTGAACAATTGGCAAGGTATGATCCACGCCTTATCCATTTCTCTACGTTAAAAAATATGAAATATTTCCGTATGAGCGCCTTCGGGCGACTGGCGAGCGGCGCCGCTCTTGCCATGGCCGTGCTGTCGGGATGCGGCGGCGACAGCGCGCCGGCACCGGCCGCGCGGCCCGCCGCCAACGCGGCGCCCGCGCCGACCGTGCTGCTGTCGGGCGTGTTCGAGTCGAGCGCGGTAATCGGCGCCGATGTCAGCGCGATCGCGGGCAGCAATATCAACCTGAACGGGCTTACCAGCACCGATCCTGACGGCGACGCCCTGAGCTTCCGCTGGTCGATCAGCGCCAAGCCGGCCGGCAGCACGCTGGTGCTCGCCTCGAGCAGCGCCGGGGCCCGGAACGTCAAGCCCGATGTTGCCGGCAGCTATGTATTTGACCTGCGCGTGACCGATGCCAGGGGCGCCTACGCCACCAAAAGCGCGCGCATCCAGATCAAGCCGAATGCGCCTCCGGTTGCCAACATCGTCGTCACCGCAAGCTATACCGGCGCGAGCACCACCAAGCCGGCCCAGGTACTCAATGTTGGCGCGGCCGTCGTGCTCGACGCCGGCGGCAGCACCGACGCCGACGGCGACGTGGTCACCACCACCTGGACCATGCTTGAAAAGCCGGCCGCCAGCAGCGCCGCGCTCACTGTGGCCGGCGCGACGGGCCGCTTCGTGCTCGATGCCCCCGGCCAGTACAAGGTGGCCGCGCGCGGCGCCGACCCCAAGGGCGCTTACAGCGACACCATCTACGTATTCCAGGCCAGCAACCGCGCCCCGCAAACCGTCGTACTGGCTTCGGTCAGCAACGAGCCGGGCGCGTCCGGCGCGAGCACCCTGTCGGCCGCCACCGGCTACACCGTCTCGCTCGACGGCGCCACTAGCGCCGATCCCGAAGGCACCAGCCTGAGCTACGCCTGGAGCATGGTCAGTAAACCCGCAGGCAGCCTGGCCACGGTCAGCGCAGCGAGCGGCGCCATCAGCCAGGTCACGCCCGACGTGCTGGGCGAGTATGTCGTCAAGCTGATTGCCACCGATACGGCCGGGGCCGCCAGCACCTATACCACCACCATTTCTGTAAAAAATCAGCGTCCAAGCGCTGCCATCACCGGCACCGCCACCCCGCTGGCACTGCCGACCGGGCCGACCATGCGCCTGCCCCTCAAGACGCTCACCACGCTGCGCGGCACGGCCAGCGTGGACGCCGACGGCGACGCCCTGAGCTACGCGTGGAGCATGGCCAGCCAGCCGTCCGCCAGCACGGCGGTCCTGTCGTCCGGCAGCACGCCAACGGTCGAGATCACGCCCGATGTGTCGGGCAACTACGTGGTCCTGTTGCGCGTGACCGATCCGTCCGGCGCATTTTCGGAGCAGACGGTCACGCTGGAAGTGGGCAATTACGCGCCGGTGGCCGTGATCGACAAGAGCCGCATGACGGTCTTGACGGGCGCGCCCGCCCGTGCCTCGGCCGCGCTGAGCTACGATGAAAACGGCGACAGCCTGAGCTACGCCTGGGCGATCGACGCCCGTCCCGCCGGTTCGGCCGCCGCCATCGCCGCGCCAGCCGCTGCCGCCCTGTCGTTTACGCCCGACCTGCCGGGCACGTACGTCGCTTCGGTCACGGTCAGCGATGGCAAGAGTTCGAGCATTGCGTACGTGCAGTTGCGCGCCCTGGCCGGCATCGCCAGCGCCGTCACGCTGGACTTCGTGCCCGATATCGTGCGCCAGAGCAAAGGGCTCGACAAGCTGGTCATGACGGAAAAAGGCGGCAAGTCGCTGCGCATCATTGATCCGTACACGGGCGTAAAAACCAGCGTGGTGCTGCCCGCCATGGCCAAGGCGATGCAGGTGAGCGCCGACGGCAAGCTGGCGGCAGTGCTGTACGAAGGCGCGCTGAGCCTGGTCAACCTGGAGACGGCCGCCATTGTCCAGACCTTTGCCACGAGCGGTTCCCAGACCGATGCCTTTGTCACCAACGCCGGGCGGGTCTACCTGATCGGGCAGACCGGCGGCCAGTGGGTCGATCCGGAACTGTGGGGCTTTAACGGCTATACCGGCGCCAACCTGAATATTGATGTGCCGTACGGCAATGGCACCTTTTACGGCACCCAGTACGGAACGTTTTCCGAAACGCGCCAGCGCGGCTATCTGCTCTCGCAAGGCTTGTCGTCGGCCAAGGTCACGTATTTCGACGTCGATGGCGCGAGCGGCAAGCTGATCAAGGCGGGCGATTCGCCGTACCACGGCACGTATGCGATGTCGACGCCGCTGTTCCTGTCCGACGACAGCAGTATCCTGTTCACGTCAGGCGGCAACTATTTCCGCGCAGACACGCTGCTGTACGCCGGCAAGCTGAGCGTGACCGGCGGCATCGTCTCGATGAGCCATTCGGTTGCTGCGCAGGAGGCGCTGGTGGTCGTCAGCAGCGCGCTCGGCTACGAGCCATCCTACAAGCGCTTTACGGGCGCCTTGCTGTTCCCCGACAGCGACCTGGCCCTGCCGCTGATTAACAGCGAGCAAAGCTACGGCTTGCAGGTGTTCCACGGCGCCAGCGGTGGCCACGTGGCGGTGGTGCAGACCGGCTCCAGAGCGCAAAACGCAGTCAGTGCAAAATACTTCGTGATCGCGCGCTAAGGTAGCGTCAGCTGCAAACTGGAAAGGTAAAGCCGGCCACCTCAAAAGTGGCCGGCTTTTTTTTTGCCTTGTCAGAGCGGCTGGAACACGCCGGCGCTGCGGTTCTTGGTGACGTTGTCCCAGGCGAACACTTGCCCGTTCATGGCAATGTACACGCCCGCCGGCAGGATTTGCGCGGCGGCGCTGGCAAAGCCAAGGTTGAACATGGCATCCGAATTGGCGATGGCATACGGAATCATGGCGCCGGTCAGCACGATCGTCTTTGCGGGCGCCGCCGCGCCGAGCACGGCGGCGGTCTCCTTCATGGTGTCGGTGCCGTGCACGATGACGATCGCGGTCTCAAGCGCTGCGGTGCACGCGGCGAGCACGCGCTCGCGATCGGCATCCTGCATGTCCAGCGAGTCGAGCAGCGGCAGCACTTCCAGCTGGACGGGAATGGTCATGCGGCAGCGCGCCAGCACCTCGGGCAGGTGGCTGTGGGCGAAACCCAGTGTGCCGTTCAGTTCGTTGTAATGTTTGTCGAAGGTGCCGCCGGTGGCGATGATGCGCAAGCTCATGGTGTGCGATGGTGAAGAGGAAAGAGCTTCATGATACCGTGTCGCCTGGCCCCTGTCGAAAACCACAAGGTGCGCACCGCCCTTTGCGACTGCGCTAGAATCCTTGGCTTGCGCATCGCTACACTGACTTTTTGCCCTCCGATCCCATGAAAGCCCTTGCTCCCGGAACCGTTATTTTTCACCGCCACCGCGGCTACGGCGTTATCACGCACGTCAACTTGCTGACCGGCTGGATCTCGGCGCGCTTTGGCAGCGAAGCGCGCACGCTCGATTTGAATCTCTCCACCGACGACGTGCAGCATGCCGACGGCGAAGCGATCCGCTTCCGGCGCGCCCCGCCCGAGCGCATGCCGCACGCGCGCCTGATGCAGATGGTGCGCGCGCTGCACCAGGCCGGCTACCAAAAGCTGTACCTGTACTCCTGGCCCAAGCCGTCCGGGCTGCACTGGCGCTGGCACTTGTTTACCGGCAAGCGCGACTGGATGCAGCGGCCCTGGCGCGAAGGCTGGTATGGCTCGGGCGCCGATTACAACGTCAATCCGGTGATGGGCTGGGGCGATTTGCCGGGCGCCACCACGGCCGAGCTGGTCCATGCGCTGGCCAAATTCGATCCGCAGGGGCTGGCCCAGGCGCTGGGGCGCGACGAAGATCACACGGCCTGGTTCGCAGCGGTGTGCGATGCCTTGCTGCCCGGGTATATGTACAGCCTGGACATGGAAAAGTCTACCGGCGGTCCGCTGCGCGAGACGCCGCCGGTGCCGGTGATCGCCGTGCGGGCCGGCTTGCCGCCCTACGCGGGGCCCGACATTGGCTGGCCGCCGGGCTGGGCGGGCCTGTGGACGCGCACCCACGTACTGCCGGCGCCGCCGATCAGCATCACCGGCGAACCGAAGCTGCGCGCCACATCGGATTAGCGGCTGCTGACAGGTCACTACATCGTGGCCGCGCAAAGGCGTCAGCGCTTTGCGCCATGCACGAGCCAACGTGACGCATGCGTTGGCGGAAAAGGGGAGGGCGCCGAGGCCTAACGCTTTTCCGCCCTACCTTGTTCCCCACCTTGGATGGCTGCGCAGGAACTGGAATGCGACAGCCCTTTCCGAACGCGCGCGCCAACCCTTCTTGCAACAGCTGTGTGCGCGTGGCGGATGCTGCTTCGCTCGGGACTACAAGTCCTGGCGCGGCGTCGACAGCGCCGCCGGATTGAGGATATTGCTCGGCTTTCCCGCCGCGAAATTGACGATGTTCTCGAACGCGGCCCGGAAATACAGTTCATAACTATCCTGCTCCACATACCCCAAATGCGGCGTGGCCAGCACGGTCGGAATGCGCAGCAGCGCGGCGTCCGCCCCCGGCGGCTCGCGCTGAAACACGTCGACGGCGGCAGTGCCGGGCCGCCCCGCGTGCAAGGCTGCTTCCAGCGCGCCTTCGGCCACCAGTTCGGCCCGGCTGGTATTGACGAACAGCGCGTCCGGCTTCATGCGCGTCAGGTCGGCGCCGCTGACGATGCCGCGCGTGGCGTCGACCAGGCGCAGGTGCAGCGTGAGCACGTCGGCCCGCTCGAAGAATGCCTGGCGCGAATCGGCCGCTTCAAAGCCGTCGGCCACGGCGGCAGCGCGGCTTGCGTCGCCGCCCCACACCAGCACGTGCATGCCGAACGCCTTGCCGAAGCCCGCAACCAGCTTGCCGATCTTGCCGTAGCCCCAGATGGCCAGCGTGCGCCCGCGCAGCACGCGGCCCAGGCCGTTCAATGCCGGATTGATCGATGCCGTCTGCCACAAGCCATCTTTCAGGTTGGTGGCATAGGGGACGATCTTGCGGCTGGCCGCCATGATCAAGGCCCATGTCAGTTCGGCCGGCGCCACGGGCGAACCGACACCTTCTGCAATCGCAATGCCGTGCTCCGTTGCGGCGCTAACATCAATATGGCCAGCCACTTTGCCGGTCTGCGAAATGAGCTTGAGCCGGGGCAATTTGGCCAGCAGCGCGCGTGGCAGCGCGGTGCGTTCGCGGATCAGCACCAGCGCGTCGAACGGGGCCAGGCGGATCGCCAGCTGGCCCGCGCCGCGGGTCGAACTGGTGAATACCTTGACCTCGTGGCCGGCCAGCAAGTGGCTGCACGCTAGTTGCAGCGCAACGTCTTGATAGTCGTCGATAATGGCTATTTTCATGGAAGTTAGTAGAAGTTAGGTAAAAATGCGTAGGTAAATAACGGGATCTCGGAGATTCGGAATAGCCTACTACAATACTCGACTATTATTACTACATTTCGCTGCAAATCGGCTGTTGGCAGGTGTACAATCGGCCCCAAAATCAGGATTTGACCTGTCAAGTCCAGCAACAATGTTCCATCAATCTTGCGATAAAGGCAAGATGTCGACATGACCGCCGTACCGCCGAGCCATCCTCCTGGAATGGATTTCCGAGCGCAAGCCACAAGCTGACGACGATCCTGCCGTGCCGGAACCAGAAAAGAATTCTTATTGGCATTGGAGGTATTATGAATCAGCCCGTCATGGGTGGCGTTGCAGCATTGAACGCACCAGCTTACATCAAGCATCAGCAACTGCTTAACTGGGTCAGCGAAACAGCCGCCCTGACCAAGCCGGCCAGCATCTACTGGTGCGACGGCTCGCAACAAGAGTACGATCGCCTGTGCGCCGAGATGGTTGCCGCCGGCACCATGAAAAAACTCAATCCCGCCAAGCGTCCCGGTTCCTACCTGGCATGCTCGGACCCGACCGACGTGGCGCGCGTGGAAGACCGTACGTTCATCTGCTCCGAAACCAAGGAACAGGCCGGTCCCACCAACAACTGGATGGCGCCGGCGGAAATGCGCAACACGCTCAATGCGCTGTTTGACGGCTGCATGGCCGGGCGCGTCATGTACGTGGTGCCGTTTTCGATGGGCCCGCTCGGTTCGCCGATCGCCCACATCGGCGTCGAGCTGTCCGATTCGCCTTATGTCGCTGTCAATATGCGCATCATGACGCGCATGGGCAAGGCCGTCTATGACGTGCTGGGCGCCGAGGGCGACTTCGTTCCCGCCATCCACACCGTTGGCGCGCCGCTTGCCGCCGGGCAAAAAGACGTGGCCTGGCCGTGCAACCCGACCAAATACATCGTGCATTACCCGGAAACGCGTGAGATCTGGTCCTACGGTTCCGGCTATGGCGGCAACGCGCTGCTGGGCAAAAAATGCTTTGCGCTGCGCATCGCCTCCAACATGGGCTTCCAGGAAGCCCAGGCCGGCGGCACCGGCTGGCTGGCCGAACACATGCTGATCCTCGGTGTCGAGTCGCCGGAAGGCAAAAAGCACTACGTGGCGGCGGCCTTCCCATCGGCCTGCGGCAAGACCAATTTCGCCATGCTGATTCCCCCCGCCAGTTTCAATGGCTGGAAAGTGACCACGATCGGCGACGACATCGCCTGGATCAAGCCGGGCGCGGACGGGCGCCTGTATGCGATCAACCCGGAAGCGGGCTACTTTGGCGTGGCCCCCGGCACCAACACCAAGACCAATTCGAACTGCATGGCGTCGATGAACGAGAACACCATCTTCACCAACGTCGCGCTGACCGACGACGGCGACGTGTGGTGGGAAGGCTTGACCAAGGAAGCGCCAGCGCACCTGGTCGACTGGCAGGGCAAGGACTGGACGGCCCAGGGCGGCACCAAGGCGTCGCACCCGAACGCGCGCTTTACCGTGGCCGCCACCCAGAACCCGGTCATCGATCCGGCCTGGGACGACCCGGCCGGCGTGCCGATTTCCGCCTTTATCTTTGGCGGACGCCGTTCCACGACCGTGCCACTGGTAACCGAAGCGCGCAACTGGGTTGAAGGCGTCTACATGGCCGCGACCATGGGCTCCGAGACCACCGCTGCCGCTGCCGGCCAGATGGGCATTGTGCGCCGCGATCCGTTCGCGATGCTGCCTTTTATCGGCTACAACATGGCCGACTATTTCCAGCACTGGCTGAACATGGGCGAGAAAATCGGCGCGCAAAATCCTGCAGCGCTGCCGAAAATCTACTGCGTCAACTGGTTCCGCACCGATGAAGCGGGCAAGTTCGTCTGGCCTGGCTTTGGCGACAATATGCGCGTGCTCAAGTGGATGCTCGAGCGGATCGAAGGCACCGCCGGCGGCAGCGAGAACGTGTTCGGCACCACCCCCAACTTTACCGACCTGAACTGGGACGGTCTCGATTTCACCCAGCAGCAGTTTGACACGATCACCTCGATCGACAAGAACGCCTGGACCGAAGAACTCAAGCTGCACACGGAGTTGTTTGAGAAGCTTGCCTACCACCTGCCACAAGAACTGGTGGCTACCAAGGCTGAACTCGAAAAGCGGCTGGCGTCATAAGCGTCCGGCAGCTCTTTGACACGGCGCGTCGTTGACGCGCCGTTTTTTTGCCTGGCGGCGCCGCCATCTACGTGCTTCCACACTGTTCAAATGTCCAGACTGTTGTTATTGGAACAAAAAGATGTCATGAATGTGTCACAACAGGCGGAAATAGTAAATCCGTATTGACAGTTGCAAGCGAGAAATGCTCAGATAACGGCACTGCGATGCCACCTCAAGTCGATGCGACCGGCGGCATGCATCCCAGTGCGATGATCGCGGCCCTGCCGAGGCGCCCACCCGGCGCTGGCGAGGGCTACCATTTCTTTTTTCCGGAGTTTGCATGTTCAAGAAAACAATCCTGGCGCACGCGCTGACCGTGGCCTTCATGGGCGCCGCCCTGACCGCGGGTGTGTTCAACCCTGCCATGGCGCAGTCGAACGCATCGGGCACCATCTTCGGCGACGCTACCGTCGGCGGCGCTTCGGTCCTGGTGCGCAACCTCGACACCAACTTGCAGCGCCGCGTGACCGCGGACGCCTCGGGCCGCTATCAGGTGACGGCGCTGCCCGTCGGCCGCTACAAGGTCGAGGTCATTCAGGGCGACAAGGTTGTCAATACCAGCGAAGTCGATGTGATCGCCGGCCAGGGCGCCGAAGCGTCCTTCGGCAGCAAGATTCAGTCCGTCAAGATCAGCGGCCTGCGTACCCGGATCGACGTCTCGAACACCAACAACGGTTCCAACTTCACGGCCAAGGAATTGGCCCGCCTGCCGATCGCTCCTAGCCTGGACGCCATCATCCAGCTGGCGCCGAACACCACGCGCCCGGATTACCGCTACCTCGGTTCCAGCTTCGGCGGCAGCGGCCCGTCGGAAAACTCGTACTACATCAACGGCTTTCCTGTCACCAATGCACTGACTGGTCTCGGTTCGTCGGAGCTGCCGTTTGGCGCGATCGCCCAGGCGCAGATCCTGACCGGCGGTTTCGGCGCGGAATTCGGCCGCTCCATCGGTGGCGTGGTCAACATTACCACCAAGAGCGGCACCAACACCTGGGAAGCGGGCGTAATGGCCAGCATCACCCCTAAAGCGCTGCGCAACAAGTACGAAGACATGTACTACGGCTATACCGGTACGGCTTCCAACAAGGGCACCGACGGCACCATCTTGCAGCGCCGCGAAAACAACACGCGCCAGGACCACCGCGAAGGCGCCTACGTGGGCGGCCCGATCATCAAGGACAAGCTGTTCATGTTCGTGGCGATCGAGCAGAACACGACCGACCAGGAGCGCGTTGCGCGCCTCAGTTCGGAAACCCCGAACGCCATCAGCAAATGGGGCTGGGGCGACGTGCAGGACAAGGCCACGCGCGCCCTGGCCAAGATCGACTGGAACATCAGCGACAGCCACCGCCTTGAATTTACCCACATCTATGACAAGGCCGAGCGCGACGCTTACTACTACGGCTACAACTACGCCACGCGCATGCATGGCTCGGCGGTCAATTCGGGCGAACACTACGTCAACGATCCGGCCAACAATACGGGCGTCGGGTCGCGCACCAACCTGATCAAGTACGTCGGCAACATCACCGAAAAGCTGACTGTCACCGCAGTAGGCGGCAAGCTGACGTCGCCGCACACCAACACCTATGACGGCTACGACGTCTACAATCCGACGTCGGCGATTCCGCAAGTGTCGTCCGTCCTCAAAACCCGTTACATACCGCTGCTTACCTCCTATATTACCAACCAGCCAATCGCCGGCAATATCCTGCCGGCCGGATCGTATGACACCGTCAAGTCGCTGCGCCTGGATCTGGAATACAAGATGGGTGACCATACCATCCGTGTTGGCGGCGACCAGAACAAGCTCGATTCGGTCGCCGGTTTTTTCCGTGCAGGCGGTAGTACCTATACCTACCAGTTCCAGGAAAAAGCTGGTGCGGCGCCACTGGTGGGCTCGGGTCCGACCCCGATCAATATCCGCACCGTGGGCACCAGCCCGGTTGCTGCGGCCGGCTACTGGGTCAGCCAGACCATTTTCAACAGCGGCACCAAGATCGCTTCCGAGCAGACCTCGCAGTTCATCGAAGACCGCTGGCAGTTCAGCAAGAACTTGCTGATCTCGCTGGGCCTGCGCGACGAGCAGTACAAGAACATCAACAGCGAAGGCGATACCTTCCTGGACATGAAGAAGCAGTACGCGCCGCGCCTGGGCGCTGCGTGGGATGTGCACGGCGACGCGTCGCTCAAAGTATTCGGCACCGCCGGGCGCTACTACTTGCAAGTGCCGACCAGCATTTCGGTGCGCGCGCCTAGCCGCTCGATCAACACCACCCAGGCCTTCACCTACACCGGCCTGGACGCGAATGGCGCTCCGACCGGCCTGGTGGCGCTGGCAGCACCGTTCTCGGCCAATAACGAGTACAACCTGCCCAAGGATAAAACCTCGCTGGCGGCAGTGGGCTTGAAGCCCAACTACCAGGACGAGATGACGGTCGGCTTTGAAGCGGCATACTCGCCGTCGCTCAACTACGGCGCCAAGGCTACTTACCGCACGCTGCGCCAGACGCTGGACGACAACTGCGATCCGCGCATCTTCACGCGCTGGCTGGCGGTCCATCCTGAAGTCAACGCGTCGAAATTTCGCGCACCGGGCTGCAAATTCCTCAATCCCGGCGTGGCCAACGACTTCCTGATCGACTTCCAGGATGCCGACCCTGCGCTGGCCGGCAAGGTCTACACCCCGGTCCACCTGACCAAGGAAATGATCGGCCTGCCGAAGGCGGAGCGCAACTACACGGCGGTCGACCTGTTTGCCGAGCACCCGATGCGCAATGGCTGGTATGGCAAGATCAACTACACCTGGTCGCGCAGCAAGGGCAACACCGAAGGCCAGAGCCGTTCGGACAATGGCCAGAACAACCCGGGCGCCACCACCACCTGGGACCGCGCCGAATTGGCCGAGTACTCGAACGGCTTGCTGCCGAACGACCGTACGCACCAGGTTAAGGGTTTTGGTTTCTACCAGCTGACGCCGCAACTGACCGTTGGCGGCAACTTCCTGCTGGCCAGCGGCCGTCCGCTCAGCTGCATCGGCAACCACCCGACCGATACCGCCTACCAGTCGAACTACTTCTACTGCGCGGGCAAGCCGGCGCCGCGCGGTTCGCTCGGCCGCCTGCCGATCGATCGCCGGCTCGACGTGAACGTTGCGTACATGCCGGAAGCGGTCAAGGGACTGGCGCTGAAGGTGGACGTGTTTAACTTCTTCAACCGTCAGACCGTGCAGGCTTACAACGAGACCTACAACTCGGCCACCGACGTGGTCAATGCCGGCTACGGCCGTGTATCGAGCTATGCCGATCCACGCTCGGTGCGCCTGACGGCCGAGTACAACATCAAGTTCTAAGCTGCGGCCTGGCTTGATAAAAACCGCCGGCGTTTGCCGGCGGTTTTTTTTCGCCGCGCGCGTGCGCCGGTGACAAAGCGTGTACCTGTTGGCAGCCGGTTCATGGCAAGATGAGGGACCTGAACCATCAAACAAGCAATGAAACTACCCGCGGCAGTCCGCCTTTCCCTCCTGGTAGCCCTGGTGCTGTCATCCGGCGCGCACGCCGCCCCCGACAAGTCTGCCGAAGAAATCAAGCGTGGCGTCGCTGACGCCGTGCGGCGCTATGCGAACGCCATTTCGTGTCCCGGTGTGAAGGTGCGCGCGGAAGATGTGCTGGCGCTGGTGCCCGGCGAGGATGATGAGCGCCGCTTGTCCAAATACGCCGTGTTGTGGAGCGGCGACCTGGGCTGCTTCGGCGGGCCCGGGATCGAAGCGACGCATCTGGCCGTTGCGACCATCAGCAGCGGCAAATATATCGTCGACCCGCGCCTGTCGTCGCCGGTCATCGAGTTCGACAGTCCGGTGCGCTATGTCAAGCGGGTGGTCAGCTACAACGAGGACAGTTTAACCTTGCAGGGCAATGTATACGGGCCGCAGGACAAGATCGGCAACCCGACGATACCGGTGCGCTTTACCGTCAAGCTCGACGACAAGGGAAACTGGAAGATGACGGACAAGCGGGTGTTGCCGCTGGGGACCGTGGGTGGCTGAAGTTGGGGGGAGATCAAGCCCGCATCGTCGTGCGTGCAAGGTTGCCGAGGGCGAGGGTGTTGCAACACGCGCGTGTTGCAGAACATTGCGCGGCCGCTCGATGTTGCTAACCTCGAGAATACCCACTACATCGTCCTCGCGTGCGAGGCTGTAGCAGAAAGGGCAGCAGTGCCGCAGAGTTACATCGTCCTCGCGAACGCGGGGACGATGTTGTTTGGGGTTTCTGGTTCTCAATTGTTGCGATTTTTTAGTGGCCAGTTGGTCCTAAAGTGTTTTGCAACACCCTCGTGCGCGAGGACGATGTAGGGGAATGCTATTTCAAAGCAGGGCGCCGAGATACTTGCCGGTCACGCTGGCGGGATTGTTCGCCACGTCTTCCGGCGTGCCGAAGGCGATGATCTGCCCGCCGCCGGCGCCGCCTTCCGGTCCCAGGTCCACAATCCAGTCCGCCGTCTTGATCACATCGAGGTTGTGCTCGATGATGACCAGCGTATTGCCCTGGTCGCGCAGGCGGTGGATCACCTTGAGCAGCAAATCGATGTCGTGAAAGTGCAGGCCCGTGGTCGGCTCGTCGAGGATGTACAGCGTGCGCCCCGTATCGCGCTTGGACAGCTCGAGCGACAGCTTGACGCGCTGCGCCTCGCCGCCCGACAGCGTGGTGGCGCTCTGCCCCAGCTTGATGTAACCGAGCCCCACATCGAGCAGCGTTTGCAGCTTGCGCGCGATGACCGGCACCGGCTTGAAGAATTCATGCGACTCTTCCACCGTCATGCCCAGCACTTCGGTGATGTTCTTGCCCTTGTACTGCACTTCCAGCGTTTCGCGGTTGTAGCGCTTGCCGTGGCAGACGTCGCACGGCACGTACACGTCCGGCAAAAAGTGCATCTCGACCTTGATCACGCCGTCGCCCTGGCACGCTTCGCAGCGCCCGCCCTTGACGTTGAACGAGAAGCGCCCCGCGCTGTAGCCGCGCTCCTTGGCCGATGGCACGCCGGAAAACAGATCGCGGATCGGCGTGAACAGGCCCGTGTAGGTGGCCGGGTTGGAGCGCGGCGTGCGCCCGATCGGGGCCTGGTCGACCGAGATCACCTTGTCGAAGTGTTCCAGGCCGCTGATGGCATCATGCGGCGCCGGTTCGGTCTGCGAGCCGTACAGGTGGCGCGACAGGGCCGGGTACAGCGTATCGTTCACCAGCGACGACTTGCCCGAACCGGACACGCCCGTCACGCACGTCATCAGCCCTACCGGCAGCTTGAGCGTGACTTTTTTCAGGTTGTTGCCGGTGGCGCCAGTGATCAGCAACTGGCGGTTCGGATCGGCCACGTGGCGCTTTTTGGGCACCGCGATCTTGAGCGAGCCGTTCAGGTACTTGGCGGTCAAGGACTTCTTGTTCTTTAAAATCTGGGCCAGCGTGCCTTCGGCGATGATTTCGCCGCCGTGCACGCCGGCGCCAATGCCCATGTCGACGATGTAGTCGGCGGTGCGGATCGCGTCTTCATCGTGCTCGACGACCAGCACGCTGTTGCCGATGTCGCGCAGGTGCTTGAGCGTTTCGATCAGGCGGTCGTTGTCGCGCTGGTGCAGGCCGATCGACGGCTCGTCAAGCACGTACATCACGCCCGTCAGGCCCGAGCCGATCTGGGAAGCCAGGCGGATGCGCTGCGCTTCGCCGCCCGACAAGGTGTCGGCGCTGCGGTCAAGCGAGAGGTAATCGAGGCCCACGTTGTTGAGGAACTTCAGGCGCGAGATGATCTCCTTGACCACGCGGTCGGCGATCTCCTTTTTGGCGCCCTTGAGGGTGAGCTTTTCAAAAAACTCCAGGCAGTCGCGCAAGGGTTTGCGCGCCACTTCATAAATGGCGCGCTGCTGCTTGCCGGTGCCGACCTTGACATGGCGCGCCTCGACGCGCAGGCGCGCGCCATCGCACGCGGGACACTGCTTTTCGTTGATGAACTTCGATAGTTCTTCCTTGACCGCCATCGAGTCGGTCTCGCGGTAGCGGCGCGTCAGGTTGGTGATCACGCCTTCGAAGGTGTGCTCGCGGATCACGGTGCGGCCACGCTCGTTGACGTAGGTGAACGGGATGCTGGTTTTGCCGGAACCGTACAGCACCGCCTTTTGCGCGTCTTCGGAGAGCTTGTCGAATGGCGTATCGATGTCGAATTCATAGAATGCGGCCAGGTTCGACAGCATCTGGAAATAAAACTGGTTGCGCCGGTCCCAGCCCTTGACGGCGCCGGAAGCGAGCGACAGGTTGGGAAAGGCGACGATGCGGCGCGGGTCGAAAAACTCGATGTGGCCCAGGCCGTCGCAGTCGGGGCAGGCGCCCATCGGGTTATTGAACGAGAACAGGCGCGGCTCAAGCTCCTGCAGCGAGTAGCCGCAGGCGGTGCAGGCGAACTTGTTCGAGTAGACATGTTCGGCGGCGCTTTCCATGTCCAGCACCACCGCGCGCCCGTCGGCCAGGCGCAGCGCCGTCTCGAAGCTCTCGGCCACGCGCTGCTTGATTTCCGGGTTGACCTTGATGCGGTCGATGACCACGTCGATGGTGTGCTTTTCGGTCTTTTTCAGCTTGGGCAGGTCGTCGATCTCGTAGATCTTGGCCGCGTTGGTGCCGCTCTGGATCCGGAAGCGCACAAAGCCGTGCGCCTGCATCGCCTCGAACAAGTCGGCGTGCTCGCCCTTGCGGTTGGCCACCACGGGCGCGAGGATCATCAGCTTGGCCTCTAGCGGCATGTCGAGCACGGCGTCGACCATCTGCGAGACGGTTTGCGCGGCCAGCGCGTTTTCGGGGTGGTTGATGCAGTAGGGCGTGCCCACGCGCGCATACAACAGGCGCAGGTAGTCGTGGATTTCCGTAACCGTGCCGACGGTGGAGCGCGGGTTGTGCGAGGTGGCTTTCTGCTCGATCGAAATGGCGGGCGACAGGCCTTCGATCAGGTCGACGTCGGGCTTTTCCATCAGCTGCAGGAACTGGCGCGCATAGGCCGACAGCGACTCGACATAGCGGCGCTGGCCTTCCGCATACAAGGTGTCGAACGCCAGCGATGACTTGCCCGAGCCGGACAGGCCGGTGATCACGATCAGCTTGTTGCGCGGCAGGTCGAGATTGATGTTCTTGAGGTTGTGCGTACGTGCGCCGCGGATGCGGATCTGTTCCATGTGATGTGCCTTAAACGGGTCAGCTACTACTATAGCCGTGATTCGGGTGCGACGTCCGGCCGCCACGATTGATATGTTCGCGGGTTCGGCAAAGGCGTTCTGATCCTGGTCAGGAAAACGTGAGGTTGAGTACTGTATATAATACCAGTATTCGTGCTTCAGGCAAACGGCCGCACGCGTTTGCTCTCCTCAGGGCGCTTCTGCCATAGGCGGTTTCCCGTCCAGCTCTGCTTGCAGTTGCAGCTTCAACTGCACCAGCTCTGGCGATGGCGGCCGGCTGACTGTCACGTACAGCAGTGCAAGGGCGGCAACGGACACAATGGCGGCCGCGGCGGCGCGCTTGGCTGCGCTGTGCTCGAAACGGGTGACGGTGAACACAGCGCCGATCAGCGCGCCGGCGAGCAGGCCGCCAACGTGGCAAGCGTTGTCCACGGCCGGGTTGAGCGCGCCCAGCACCAGGTTGATGCCGATGGTCTGGGTGAGCGGGCCGGTGAGGCGAACCGCCTCGCTTTGTTCCTTGCGCAGCCAGGCGATCAGTGCGTGAGCAAGGCAGGCGCCGGCAATACCCATCAGCGCGCCGGACGCACCGGCCGAGACCTTGAAGCTGGTGTACCACAGCGCGCTGGCCAGGCTGCCGAACAAGCCGGACAGCAGATAGATCAGCGCAAAGCGGGCGGAACCGAATTCGCGCTCGACGATACCGCCAAGCATCAGCAGCATGTAGCAGTTCAGCGCCAGGTGAATCAAGCCAAAGTGCAGGAACATGCTTGAGAGCAGGCGCCATGGTTCGCCCGTCAGTGTCAGCGGCGCAAGGTTGGCGCCCCAGCGGATCATTCCGACCGTGTCGGGCGACATCGGGTCGATGCCTTGCAACAGCTGGATGGCGAACAGGACAATGTTGAGTCCGAGAAAGACGAGAAAGACGGGGGGAGCGTAGCGCGCCGGTTGAGCAGAATTCATGGTGCCTTCGTAAAAAAATTGCTTGGTGGCAGCAGCGCCGCCAGTACGGACGGCCATGCCTATTATTGTTGCAATGTTATCATTCGTGTCGCTCTGGACGGGGAAAGTTGTCCGGCGACGGCGTCGGGAGTGTTCATTACCCGCCCTCAATTGGGGATGGCTGGCTTATAATCATCGTCTGGGAAAAAATTATTGTGCCGCGGTGACAACTGCGGTCCTACAGGAGTTATACATGGCATCAGTCAACAAAGTCATCATCGTCGGCAACCTGGGGCGCGATCCTGAGATTCGCTACATGCCAAGCGGTGACGCTATCGCCAACATCGCTGTGGCCACCTCGTACAAGTCGAAAGACAAGAACACCGGCGAGCAAAAAGAGCTGACCGAATGGCACCGTATCTCGTTCTTTGGCCGCCTGGCTGAAATCGTCGGCCAGTACCTGAAAAAAGGTTCCTCGGTCTACGTCGAAGGCCGCCTGCAGACGCGCAAGTATACCGACAAGGACGGCGTCGAGAAGTACGCAACCGACATCATCGCTGAAACCATGCAAATGCTGGGCGGACGCCAGGGCATGGGCGGCGACGGCGATATGGATGAAGGCGGCTACGATGCCCCGCCGCAGCGTCAGGCACCGCAACGCCAGGCGCCGCCAGCGCCAGCGGCGCGTCCGGCGCCGAAACCGGCGCCGAATTTCTCGGATATGGATGACGACATTCCGTTTTAAATCGGGAATGTGTGTTTTTTGTTGATTGAAGCCTGTTTTCCGAGAGGAGAACAGGCTTTTTCTTTATCCGCGACACTTCAAGAACTGTTGGCGCGTCTGACGACGACAAGTTTCCTTCAATGTAGTAGATCGCTGGCAACCATTGCAGGCAAAGTGTCCAAAGGCAGTCGGTGCAAAGTATTTCATAATCTGATGGCATTATGATGTTAGAAATAAAGCACAAGAACGAACCCTAAATTCCACCACAACAACCAAGATCAGGACATAATTTGTTCAAAAAACACACCCGACAAGTAGTCTGACACAGGGGGCTAACGAGACCCATGCTAAAACAGCGACCTACTTTTGTATGTTCTGCTGCGTCGACTCGAACAAGATCACCAATTTCTATGGCAGGGTGGCACAAGAGTCCATCTTTGAACGATTTGGCTACACGGAAGACGATGGCTCGCCTATCGATCTCGTGAGCCACAGCTTGCGGCACTACCTCAGCATGCTTGCTGAAATGGGCGGACTCAGCAGCGCTGAGATTGCGATTTTTGCGGGCCGCAAAGATGTCCGACATAACCGGGCGTACGACCACATGAATTCGGACGAGGTACAGGCACCCATCAGCCAAGCTCTTAAAGCGGGCTTCACAGCAAACATCGTTCCTGCTGCTGGCTCGAGAGAACTGATCCTGCGCAGCGCGTTCAAGGGAATAGGACTCGTCGCCGCCCACACTACAAACTATGGCTGGTGCACGCACAATTTCGCAAGCGAGCCATGTCAGCTATATCGGGACTGCATCAATTGCGAGGAGCAGGAGTGCGTCAAGGGCGAAGATCACAAGACCGCAAATCTTCGCTCGCTCAAAAGCGAGACCGAGTACCTTTTGAACCAAGCGCGGGAAGCTCTGGACGTTGAGGAGTATGGCGCCGACAACTGGGTGGCGCACCAGACGAGGACATTGGAGCGAATGAACTTTCTGCTTTCAATTATGGAAGACCCTGCGGTTCCAGTCGGGGCGCGTGTGCGGCTCAGCGTAGCAAACGCCTTCCTGATTACCGCGACGTCAAACCAGTCCACTGACGTCCTCAATGTCATTGAACATCGCGAAGGGAAGCCGAAGAAATGAAGAAGACTCGCGCCCCTGACCTGACTGCTGAGCGCATCCAGGTAGTTCTTGATACCCTTGACTGCTGGGGGTTGATGTCCTGCAGCCGGCAAGTCGCCAGCAGGCTTTGCACACTGCCGATGTGCTTGGCGCCCAACTCAGCCCAGTTGAACAGCCGGTTCTTTTTACTCATCGGATCATTTGCAGGGAGCGCGCTCGAGGTGGTTCGTGTCGATCGATAGCTCTGGGTCATCCAGGTAAGCCGACAGGCCGACCCTTGCTGCGCGCCTGGCGGATCGCTTCGCCGAAGGCCGGGATGTGTTCGATCAGCAGGTTGCTGTCGGGATCGAACAGACGTACCGTGAACAAATAGGCTTGGCCGGGCACGCGGTTATTGCGGTAAGTGCTCATGCGGTAAGTGCTCATGCGGGCCAGTGTGCCCGCTGGCGCCGGATGCGGCGCCGATGCGCTCAAACGGATGGGGGAACGAATCGGGCGCGTGCGCGGTCGCGCTTTATTTGGCCATGAGCGCGAGCTGGACGAGGATCGCATGAGCTGCCTTGACGCGGGCCGGAATCGGGTAGTTCCTGTTCGAGAGCAGCACGATGCCGATTTTTTTCTGCGGTACGAAGACGATGTAATTGCCGAAGCCATCCGTCGAGCCCGTCTTGTTGAACAAGGTCGGAGTGGCCGCCGCGTGTGGCCGCTCCAGCCGTAGCGCCGGGTTCGGATCCATGATCATGTCGTACGCGTTTCCGCTTAACAGGTCATCCAAGGTGACGGGGTAGGGATACTGCTCCCATCCGAGGCCCTGCACCATGGCGCCGGACTTGAAGTAGCCCACGTGCGTGCCCGCGAGCGCACGCTGCATCGGTTTTGGCAGGCCCGCAGGATCGATGTTCGCCTGCACGAAGCGGATCATGTCGGCCGCGGTCGACGTCAAGCCATAGTTTTGCCTGGCCAGCACGCCGGGGTTCATCCGGACCGGCTTGCTCTCCTTGTTGTACCCCCATGCGTAACGGCCCATTTCGCTGGCCGGCATCTGGAAATAGGTATTCTTCAAACCGAGCTGGGGAAACAGCTGCCGTTCCATGGCGTCGGCAAAGTCGGCCTTCAGGGCCAGTGCGGCGAGGTGCCCGAACAAGCCCAGGCTCGCGTTGGAATAGCGGCGCTGAACGCCAGGTGCCGCGTCCGGCTTCCAATGCTGAAAATAGTCTGCCATGGTGGCGTCGGTGACGCTGTCGGGAAACTGCAGCGGCAGCCCGCCAGCTGTAAAGGTGCCGAGATGGAGCAGGCTGGCCTTGTCGATGGCGCTTCCCTTCAACTGCGCCATGTACGTGCTCGGGTGCTCATCGAGCGACAGCTTGCCCAGCCCTTGTGCGTAAGTCGCCAGGGTGGCCGTCAAGGTCTTGCTGATGGAGCCGAGTTCGAACAGCGTTGCCGCGTCTACCGGCGCCCTGCTTTCTTTCGAGGCGACGCCGTAGTTGAAGACATAGGCCTGGCCGTCGATCGTGATGCCGACCGCCATGCCGGGCACGCCGTGCTCTGCCATCAGGGGATGGATCGCCGTGTCGACCATGGCCCGCAGCTTGGCCGGGGCCTCTGCCGCCCAGCCGGGTGCGGACAACAAGCAGGACGTGACAAGGACTGTTGCCGTGCGTTTGAGGCTTTTTGACAAGATGATCAAGTGAGTTCCTTTTTGCAAAATGTTGATCAGAGGGTGTCGAGGCGCCCTGCCAGATCGGACAAGAATGCCGCTTTGGCGCGCGGCCCTGCGGCGCTGTTTTCCTGGCGCCGGTCGAGCACGAGGCGGGCAAAAACCACGGTGCGCTGTCCCTTCTTGGCCCAGCCGACATACCAGCCGTACTGGTGCATTTCGTCATCCTTGCCATTTGGCAGGACCGGGCTTGCGGTACCGGTTTTGCCGTGGACTTCCCAGCCATTGGCCAGCATCACGCGCGGCATGATGCGAGCTGTCATGTCGAGCGCGTTTGCGCTCACGGGAAGTCGCCGATTGAGCATATTTCTCAGGAAAGCCACCTGTTCCACCGGCGAAATTTTCAGGCTTGAAGCGACCCACGACATCGTCAGGCCGTTATCCTTGCCGGGGTCTCCGGACACATCGCGATTGCCATAGCCGAAGCGCGTCACATAGGACTGCAAGCGCGCCTGGCCTAGTTGCGCGGTCACTTGCTGGGCGTACCACAGCACGGAATTCTTGAGCCAGCTCGTGGGGTCAGTTTCCGCGCGCCAGGATGGGATATCGCCGGCGTAGCCGGGCTTGAATGACAATGCCGGGGCATGTTCGTCGCGCAGGATGCCGCTGTCATAGCCCATCAGGCTGACGACGATATTGAAGGTCGATGCTGGTGTCACGCGCTCGTCGCACCGGCCTTCGTCGGCCAGCCGCTGGCCACTGTCCGCGTCCGCCATTTCCGTGCAAGCGAACAGCTGCGCGGCCTCGTCATGCCGGGCGAGCGCAGGCTGGAACGCAAGGCTGCCCATGACGACGCCGGCCATGCCGCCGATCGCGGCCAGGCGTGCCCAGCGGCCGCGGGCGGGGGCGGCTGGCGTACGGATGAGCGCGATCCGCTCCGACAGCGAACTGGGGCTGACGCCGCCAAAGGCCAGGGCGGCGCTCGCGGCATGGCGCTGCAGTGTCAGCTGCGCCACGAGCGCCGCCGCATAATCCTTGCGCTCGGAGCGCGAGCGGCCGCGCAACACCTCGCGGTCGCAACCGAGCTCCTGGGCCCAGGACAGGTTTTCGCGCAGCATGCGCATGAAGGGATTAAACCAGAACAGGGTTTGAAGGACGATGCCGGCGCACATCCATTGCAGGTCGCGCCGCCGCCAATGGGTCAGCTCATGTTCGACGATCAATTGCTGCTGTGCCGAAGCGAAGCTGCGCAGGTGCTGCGGCAAGAGCAGGCGCGGCCTGAACAGGCCAAACAGCATGGGCGAGATGGGCGCGTCCACTTCGATGACGGCCAGCCCGGGCGCGTGCGGCAGCGCTGGGGCAGGAGATCCGGCGGCGGCCAGGCAGTGCAGCATGCGCCGCGCCCGCAGCAGGGCGATGAGCACATGGCCAAGTCCGGCCAGGTAGATCAGCAACCATGCGCGCGCGGCATTGGCGAGCATGGCGCGGGCCGGATCTTGCGGTTTTTGCACGGCAGGCGCGGCGCCGGCAAGCGGCCCTGAGGCAGCGGCAACCGGGACCGGCGCGAACGCTGTTGTACTGTCGATGTCGATCGCCGGCACCAGCCGCAGCCGTTCGCTGTGCGGCAGCAGGATGACCAGGAAGACCGCCACCACAGTCAACTGGCCCAGCATCCACAGGGAACGGTGCGCGGATGAATCGGCCAGGCGATGGCACAGCGCGGTCAGTGCCCACACGCCCATCCCGGCGGCGAGACAGCCGCCACTGGCTAACAGGAAGCGCAAACCAAGCAAGTCGATGGCGCTCATTTCGCTTCGTCGCCGCCTTCGGGCCAGTCGTTGAGAAGCTGTTCCAGTTGCGCGAGCTCGGCGTCGTCTACCAGTTTGCTGCCTGTGAACATGGTCACGGGCAGGGGCGTGTCCAGCTCCATGACGCGCTTGCCGAAGTCATGCGCGAACGCGGCCAGGGTGTCGACCTTGTCGAGCGCTGCCTCGTACACCTGGACGCCGTGCACGGCCAACCGGCGCACCGAACCCTTGTCGAGCATGCGCTCGAGCGTCTTGCGGGTGGACGAAAACGACCAGCCAAGTTCGTCAGCTACCTGATCATGGATTTCGCGCGCGCTGAGCGGTTGCTGTCGCCAGAGCGACTTCAGCAAGGTCAGTTCAGAAATCGAGGGAATTGCCATGGTTTGCTCCGCGTGCGACAGTTGCCAATATTGTGCGACAACTGTCACATCCAAGTCAACAGGCGATGTGGGATTTTTCTACGTCTGGCGATGAGATGAAGATGGTCCATTCATTTTTTCAGGATGTGGTTTCCATTAGTTCCTGCAAAACTTCCAAAGCAAGATAGCGATCACTCCTGCCTGTGCCTCGCTGATGATTGTTATCGCCGCAGCGCAGGCGTAAAAAAGCCCTGCAACTTATTCACTTGCAGGGCTTTTTGTTTCCTCGGCCGGGACTGCGCTTGCTTTAGAAGCGGTAGCCAACGCCCAGCGCTACCATCGTCGGATCAACCTTGAGCTTGCTCACGGTGGTGCCAGCAACGATCACGTCGCTGCGAATATTGACGCGCTTGACGTCCAGGTTGAGTGACCATTTTTCATTGATTTTATAGTCGATACCAGCCTGCAAGGCCAGTCCGACGCTGTGGCTTTCCAGGTCCCCTGCGCCATCTAACAAGTTCACGCTGGAAATGCGCGTGAAGTTGACGCCGACGCCCACGTAAGGCGTGAACTGGCCGATCGCATCGAAGTGGTACTGACCGAGCAGCGTTGGCGGCAGGTGCTTGAAGCTGCCGGCCAGCGCGCCGTCGATGAACACGTCATGTTCTTGCGGGTAGGTCAGCACCAGTTCGGCGGCCAGATGCGGCGTAAAGAAGTAACTGATGTCGAGTTCGGGAATGGTCTTGTTCGACACCGAAATGCGGTCGGACGCGCCGACGCCGGCGATCGGTGTGGATTTGTCGGCCGGATTGAGGTGGGCGGCGCGCACCCGGACCAGCCAGTCGCCGTCTTGCGCATGGGCGCTCGTGCCGATCGCACCGAGCAGGCTGAGGGTAATTGCAATAAGGGAGCGCTTGATCATCATGTTTTCCTAGTTGTGGGTTGTTGCTTGTTGGTATGTGCTACAGCTTATTGATGTAGCTCAACTAAATCCTTGATGTGTGTCAAAATTTTTGATAACGCATGAAAACATGTATCACATCGCGCAAGGCCGCTGCGAGGCGGGTTTTGTTGCCCGCAAGCCTGTCCCACTCCCTCCCGACAAGTTTCGCTTCCTCATTACCGCCAAGAAAGTAATAATGTGGGTCGTGCCTCAGGGTGGAAAAATGACGTCGGCGAACAAACTACGATGGATGACGGGCGCAATGCTGCTCTCGCTGCTGGCCTTGGCCGGCGCGGCGGCCTACCTTGCCTTGCACCGCATTTTCCAGGTCGACGAAGCGCAAAACCTGTTCATGACGCATGTCGTGGCCACGCACCAAAGCGATCTCTATTTTTCCAATGCGCTGCTGTGGATGCTGGGACCGATGTCGGCGCTGGTGAGCGCGCAGGAGGAATCATTCAAGATATTCACGTCGGCGCGCCTGCTGTTCCTGGGCGTGTTCGTGCTTAACATCTATTTGCTGGCACTTAATACCGGCCGCAAGCTGACGTCCTTCGCCGGCGTCGCAGCCCTGTTTGGCGCGGCCACGCTGGCGCCCTTGTGGGATTACGGGTTTGAAATCCGGCACGACAACCTGATCCTCACCGGCCTGCTGCTCATGTGGTGGCTGGGCCGCACCGCGCCGCGCGGGCGCTGGTCGTACGTCGGCCTTGGCGTGCTGTCGGTGTGCATGCCGTTCCTGAGCTTGAAGGCAATCGTTTATGTAGCCCCGCTCAGCCTGGCTTTCCTGGTGCTGCCCCCGCCTGCCCACGGGCAAGCCCGCGCGCCCCTGCTGGGCGCTTGGCTGCTGGGCGCGGCTGGTGGGGCCGTGGCGGTGGCGGCGGCCTATCTGGTGTCGGGCGCGTGGCCGGTGTTCCTGGCCGGCTTGCAGGCGGGCGCGGCCAGTGGCGCTGCCGCCGTCCGGATGGATCCCGAGATGGCGCTGGGGCGATTGCCGCGCCAGGTTCCGCTGCTGCGCGAACTGGTGGCCATGGCCCTGTGCTGGGTTGTGGTCACGCTGTGCCGTGAACGGCGCGCTGCGCTCACCTGGGACGGCCTGCTGCCCGAGGCCTTGCTCACGCTAGGCAGCTATGGCGCACTGCTGATCAATCCGACGCCTTTCCCTTATAACCTGGTGAACCTGGTGCCGTTCGCCTATCTGCTCGCGTTTCGCTTCGGCGCGCCGCTGGTCGCCTTTGACTGGGGTTGGCGCCATGCGGGCGCGGCCCTGTTTGGCGTGCTGCTGCTGTGGCAGGTGCTTCCTTTTGCCGACGCCACCCGCAGGCACTTCGCCTACACCAACGAGCGGCAACAAACCTTGATGGCCGCCGCCGAAGCGCTGACCGATGCGCGCAAGGACCGCGTCTACGACGCCATCGGCATGCTGCCCACGCGCGCAAGCATCGGCTACAACTGGTACAACCATACGCTCAACAAGGCCGCCTTTGCCAATGGCAGCATCGCCTCGGTGGCCTCGATGCTGAACGCCCACCCGGCCTCGGTCATCATCCGCAGCTACCGGACCAATATGCTTCCCGACACTGGCTGGCAATTCATCGAGCAGCGCTACATTGCGCTGAGCGATGATTTCTGGCTGCTGGGCGGCGTACTCGCGCCCGGCGGGGGTAATTACACGGTGCTGCACCCCGGCCGCTATCTGGTGATGCAGTCCGAACAGGGGCGATTGCTGCCACTGCGCGGCGCGCTGGTCGCCAACAAACCGGTCGCGCAAGAACCGGTGGAACTTGCCGTGGGCAGCGTCAGCATCGCAGCGCCGCCTGGCGTGCGTCCGGCCGTGGTGTGGGTCGGCCCGCGCCTGGCCACGCTGCCGGCCATCGGCCCTGGCTATCATGATCGCTTGTTCATCAATTTCTACTGACCCATGCGCGCCCAAGCCTGCCTTCCGCTCGTCTCGATCTGCATGCCCATCTACAATGGCGGCGCCTATCTGGAGCTGGCCATACGCTCCGTGCTGGAACAGGGCTATGCAAATCTGGAACTACGGATCTTCGACGATTGCTCGACCGATGGCAGTTGGGAGCGGCTGCAGCAGATCGGCGATGCGCGCGTTATCCTCGAACGCAATGCGTGCAACCTGGGGCCGGAAGGGAACTGGAACCGGGCGCTGGGCGCGGCGCGCGGCAAGTACGTCAAGCTGTTCCACCAGGACGACTTGCTGCTGCCCGGTTGCCTGGCCGCGCAGGTCGACGCGCTGGAGCGCCATCCGCAAGCGGTGCTGGCCTTTTGTCGGCGCGATATCATCGGTCCGGACGGCAAAAAAATGCTGAGCCGGGGCGCGGGCCTGGACGACGGCCTGGTCGCGCTCGATGCGGTGGCGCGCCGCTGCGCGCGCCAGGGCACCAACATCATCGGCGAGCCGAGCGCGGTGCTGATGCGCGCCAGCAGCGCTGCCGCTGCGGGCCGGTTCGATGCATCGATCGCGTATATGGTCGACCTCGATTATTGGCTGCGCCTGATGGCGCAGGGACCGGCCTGGTACAGCGATGCGGCGCTGGCCGCGTTCCGCGTCTCGCCCGGCCAGTGGAGCGCGGCGATCGGCAAGCGCCAGGGACGCCAGTTTTCCCTGTTCCTCGACCGCCTGGCCCAAGGCGTGCTGCGCGGCCATGGCGCACTGGTCGCGTACGGAAAGCTGCGCTCGCACCTCAACGGGGTGCTGCGTTCCATCCTGTACCGGACTTTATAGGAGTGTGCCCGTGGTAGTATCCGCAACAATTTACCGCACCTTCTTGCGCCTGGTGCGCTTTTCAATGGTCGGGTTTCTCAATACGCTGGCCTCGTACGCGGTCTTCGCCCTGTTTATCCGGATGGGATGCCATTACACGATCGCCACCCTGGCCGCCTACACAGTGGGAATGCTGATGGGATTCAAGCTGCACGGCGCTTACGTTTTCGACCATCCGGGAGACCATCGCTTTTTGCGCTTCACCTTGATTTCGCTGGCCCTGTTCGCCTGCAGCCTGGGCATCCAGGCGCTGGCCAGGACCATCGTCAATGATTACCTGGCCGGCGCCATCGCGGCGGCGATCACGATACCGGTGTCGTTCCTGTTGAACCGCGCTTTCGTGTTCCATGCACCCGCGCCGCCCGACCAGGACCGGTAGATTGTCTTCGATTCACACGCCACAGAATGGGATGCGTATGCAAATGCTGTTTTTGTATGTGATGCAAAAGCTGTTGACCCGCAAGAGGAACAAGATCATCCGGGCCAATCTCAGCGACGACATGTTGGTCATCGGTGACTTTGGCTGCGGCCATTTTGCGAACAAGTACGCCAACGTCCTGGTCGATTTCGCGCAGAGCGACGACGTGCAGCGCGGCGGCTTCAAGGTGGCGAGCGGCGCCAAGACGCTGCCCTTCCACGACCTGAACCTGAACCAGTTTCCCTATCCGTTCAAGGAAAAGCAATTCGATTTCATCATCTGCAGCCACGTCCTCGAGCATCTCGACGATCCGGTGCGCGTCTGCGCGGAGTTTTCCCGCATCGCCAAAGCCGGCTATATTGAAGTGCCCAACTACAGCGCCGATCTGTTCGTCAGGAACAACGATGTCATTCACAAGTGGCTGTGCGCGTTCGGCGCCAAATCGGGGTCCCTGATGTTCACCGACCGCAAGTCGTTCTTGAGCGCCTTTCCGCCGGTGGCAATCAATATCATGCTGCGGTTTTACCTGCAGCTGACCAACGTTCAGCTGGTCTGGCGCGACAGCATCCGGGCCGAGTATGCAACCTTCAGCGCGGCGCCTTCGGCCACCACCGTCACCAGTTCACCCAGTTCACCCAGTTCACCCGGTTCACCCAGTTCACCCAGTTCACCTTATGAATGACGCCATCGCCAATCGCACCAGGCTGCACATCGTCGTGCCCTGCTACAACGAGCAAGACGTGCTGCCGGAAGCGGCGCGCCAGTTCGACGCCGTGCTCGAGCGCCTGATCGGCAAGGGCATGATCGGCGCCGACAGTGGCATCATTTTCGTCGATGACGGCAGCGCCGACGCCACCTGGTCGCTGATCGAACACGAGGCGCGCACCCGCAGCAGGGTGGCCGGCCTGAGCCTGTCGCGCAACCGGGGCCATCAGAACGCCGTGCTGGCCGGGCTGCTCGCGGCCGATGGCGACGCCGTCGTAACCATCGACGCCGACTTGCAGGACGATATCAATGCGATCGACACCATGGTCGAGCGCTACCTGGACGGCTACGACATCGTCTACGGCGTGCGCGCGGACCGTTCCACCGATACCGTGTTCAAGCGCCGCAGCGCCTCGTTTTTTTATCGGCTGCTGGCGTTTTTTGGTGTGGAACTGGTGCACAACCACGCCGATTTCAGGCTGATGGCGCGCTGCGCCGTGGAAGCCTTGCGCGAATACCGCGAAGTGAACCTTTACCTTCGCGGCATCATACCGCTGCTCGGTTTTCGCACCACCACGGTCGAGTACGCGAGGAAGGAGCGCTTTGCCGGGGAATCGAAGTATCCGCTCAGTAAAATGCTCAAGCTCGCGCTGCAGGCGATCACGTCGTTCTCAACCGTGCCGCTGCAAATGATCACGGTCACCGGTTTTCTGGTGTTCGCCGGCGCCATGGCGGCATCGGCCTATGTGCTGTGGGGGAAATTGTTCACCGATGATATTGTGCCGGGCTGGGCGTCCACGGTCTTGCCCATCATGATGCTCGGGGGAATTCAGATCCTGGCGATCGGCGTGATCGGCGCCTATCTCGGCAAGATCGTCGACGAGGTCAAGTCGCGCCCCCGCTACGTGATCGACAGGGTCACGCAGCCGAACATGCCGCCACCGCCGCGCGGCGGGCGGCGCAAGGCTGACCGCGCGGCGGCGCCGGATCGCACTGCCGACTCAATCGGACGGCGGCCCTGACGACGTTGGCAGGCGCAGCAAGAACATGCTGACGGCGGCGCCTGTGCTCACGATCAGCAGGCGCAGCCAGAGCGACTCGTAGCGCCACGCCGCGTACGCGAGCGAGCTCCACATCAAGACCAGCGCCAGCACCTTGGCCCTGAAAGGAATGCCGCGGCCTTCCTCGTAGTTGCGCAGGTAGCTGCCAAACAGCCGGTGGTTCAACAGCCAGTTGTGCATGTCCTTGTTGCTGCGCGCGAAGCACGCTGCGGCCAGCAAAAGAAAGGGCGTCGTCGGCAGCAGGGGGACGAAGATTCCGATCACGCCAAGCACGATGGCCAGGATGCCGACAGTGGTCAGGACGATTTTCACCAGCGCCTGTCTTGCGTGAGGGCGGGAAGGGGGCGGGTTACAGAGGAAGTGATCGGGCCGGCTGTGAAAGTACGCATGTTCATTCCAACAATGTGGCAAGGGTTGCAGAAGTGTAAAACGTTTCACGCGTTTGCACACGAATCGCGGCCCCATCCACGGTGTTTCGTGCTGCCGTGCGTTATGATTCTGGCTTCCGATCCTGGCTTCCGATTCTTCCCACCGCGCGCCCGCCCGCCTACACCACAGGACCTCATTAACTTGGAAGCGACCACCTACCACGCCGACGTCTGCAACTACCTCTCGGCGCGCGAGCCCGACCTGTGGCGCTGGGGAGCCTTATCGACCCAGGACGACCTGCAGCAAGTGCGCCTGCACCTGCTGAAAACGACCTACCAGCTCAGCCTTAAAGCCCATCCCGAACTGCACGCTGCCGCCGCGCGCGCCGCGCAGGCGCTGGGGATCACGCCGGCGATTTCGCTGTACCAGTCGAATGACGGCGGGTTCGCCAATGTTGCCGTCTACACCGCGCCGGGCGAAGCCCACATCATTTTCCAGGGCGCCGTGCTGGGTATGCTGAACGGCGCCGAGATCGACGCCGTGCTCGGCCACGAACTGGCGCACTACCTGCTGTGGCAGCGCGACGGCCAGCGCTACTGGATCGCCAGCCGCATCCTCGAGCGCCTGGCACTGGAAGAGTCGCCGCCCGGGGTCTGGGCCAGCACCGCGATCCGCTACCAGCAATACACGGAAATCTATGCCGACCGCGGCGCCTATGCGCTGTGTCGCGACATCGGCCCGTGCGTCGCCAGCCTGGTCAAGATCCAGACCGGCGCACCAACCGTGCACCTTGACAGCTACCTGCAGCAGGCCGAGCGCATCCTCGCGCACGACAGCGTGGCAGGCGAGCAGGCAGGCCACCCGCAAAACTTCATCCGCACGCGGGCGCTGGCGCTGCATGCCGACGGCGCCGAAGGCATCGACGCCGCGCTCGCGCTCCTGCTGGCCGGTCCGCTCAACCTGAACCGGCTCGATATCCTGGATCAGCTCGAACTGCACCGGCTTACGCGCCGCGTACTGGCGCAATTGCTCGCGCCTGCCTGGTTCGCCAGCGACAGCGTGCTGGCCCTGGCGCGCCGCTATTACGCCGACTTCCAGCCGGGCGAAGCTACGGCGAACGGCGCGTGCGCGCTGCCGCCGGGGCACCAGCTGAGCGAATTTTTCTCATTCGTCCTGCTGGACTTCGCATGCGTCGACCCGTCGCTGGACGACTTGCCGCTCGCCGGCGCGCTGCGCATGGCCGACCACCTGGGCATTGGCGAGACCTTTGACGCCTTGCTGCTCAAGGAAACCGGCATCAAGAAGGCCGCGCTGACCAAGCTGAAAGCTGCGCGCGACGACCTGCTCGCACGAGCCACTACCTCAATTGCACCATGACTGAACCGCTCAACCCGACCGCTCCCGCCGGAAAATCGTTCTTCGACTTTCTCGCCACCCTTTCCGACTATCCCCAGACCGAAGACTTGCAAGGCTGGGTGCTGCCCCTGTTCGAGCAGGTCGCCGCGCTGCACGCGCAAAACCGCGTGGCGCCGCTGGAAGGGGTGGCGGTGCTGCGCTTTGACTACAACCAGCTGTGGTTTGAAAACGCACTGGCGCGCGAACCCGTGCTGGCCCAATCGAAGCTCGACAAGGTCGATGAACTGGTGACGCTCAACGTCACGCGCCGCCTGTTCGCCGACGACAACCTCACGCGCGACCTGTTTTCCAGCGACGCCGACGCCGAGCATGCGGGCGAGCTGCCGGCCGCGCCCCTGTACCTGCCCGGTTACGTCTCGTGGGAGCACAGCTGCGGCCATCACGATGGACTCACCGACATCTTTGTACTGGGCCTGATTTTGGCCAGCGTGGCCTGCCGGCTCAATCTGTCCGACGAAGCGGACTTGGCGCGCTTTGTCGCCCATCGCGGCAATCTGTTCGCGCTCAGCACGCGCATGAATCCCGTCTGGGCGCGCCTGATCGTGCGCATGACGGAGCTGTCGCGCCACACGCGCGAGCCGGATTTGAACGAGGTGATTCACTCGCTGCGCAACTACCGCCTGCTCGACCTGGACACCGACCTGCCGCTGGGCGCGGCCGCCGCGCCCGACGAGCGCACGCGTCAGCTGCAAACGCACCTGCGCGACCGCCTGTTCGAAGTCTCGCGCCGCAACCGCATGCTGCACTTCAAGCCGTCGCAGCAAACGCTGAACATGACGGTTGGCTCATTTCCGCTGATGCTCGACGTGCGCAACATCACCGAGAATGCCCTGTTTTACTGGCATGCCGACCTGGCGCGCCAGGTGTGCAGCGAAACGGCGATCCCGCTGCAAAAATACCTGCGCTTCGAAGACCTGCCATTTTTGCCGGCGCAGCTTGACGCGATCCGCGCCACGGCGCAGCGCGACCAGGCTGAATACGGTTTCTCGCAGCTGCGCATGGCGGTATGCATGTTCAGGTGGCATAACTTCAAGGAAGACAAGGACGAGCGGATCACCACGCCGCTGCTGCTGCTGCCGGTCACCCTCAGCCGCAAAAAGGGCGTGCGCGATACCTATTTGCTGCAGGCGACAAGCTCGGTGGCCGAGGTCAATCCCGTATTGCGCCACGTGCTGCGCCAGGTGTACGGCATGGAGCTGCCCGAAACGATTGACCTTGACGGCGACGCGCTCGACGCGCTGCATGCCGACATGGAGCGCCAGGTGCGCCGTTCGGAGCCGGGCATCACGCTGCACAAGATCGCGCGTCCGCAAATCCAGATGATCCGGCGCCAGGCCCGGATGCGCCTGGACCAGTACGAGAAGCGCCGCAAAAAAACCATGAGCGGGGTGGCGCGGCGCAGCCATGGCGACTTTGAATACAGCTACGCGAACGGCGCCTACCACCCGCTTGGCATCCAGCTGTTTCTGGACCAGGTGGAACCCCAGCCGGCGCCCTTGTCAAGCATTGCGGGCAAGCCGCGCGCGATGTTCATGAGCGCGCCCGAGGCGTCTGACACGTCTGAGGCCCAGCTGTGCGTGGCGCCCGACTACGACGTCATCGAGCAGCAGACCTACGCCTTCGACCAGGAGCGTGCCGGCACCCCGTACGACTGGGAATTCGACCTGTGCGCCATCACGCTCGGTAACTTCAATTACCGCAAGATGTCGCTGGTGCGCGACTACAATGCGGTGCTGCAGGACGACTTGCCCAGCCCCTCGTTCGACGGCATTTTTGCGCTCACGCCGCGCCGCCAGTTTACGGACGCCGCCGCGCCCACCGACCTGGCCGAACAGTTCACCGTGGTGCCGCAAGACCCGACCCAGGCGCGCGCCATCGTGCGTGCGCGCGACGGCGAAAGCATGATCATCCAGGGGCCGCCCGGCACCGGCAAATCGCAGACCATCACCAACCTGATCGCCGACTTTGTCGCGCGCGGCAAGCGCGTGATGTTTGTGTGTGAAAAGCGCGCGGCGATCGACGTTGTGTACCACCGGCTGCAGCAGCAGGGGCTGGAACAGCTGTGCGCGCTGATTCACGATTCGCAGGGCGACAAGAAGTCCTTTGTGAAGGATCTGAAGGCTTGCTACGAAGGGTGGATGGCGCCGCTGGCCGATCCGCAGCACTACGAAACGCAGCGCACCGACCTGCTGGCGCAAGTGCGCCTTGAAGAAGCGCTGCTGGCCGATTTTTCGCATCGCATGAACGACGCGCCGCCTGAGGCGGGCATGGCGCTGCGCGCGCTCTACAAGCGCATTGCCATACTGGGCGTGCAGTTCGAGCTGGCGCCGGGGGACGCCGATGCGCTGCCCGACTACAGCGCCTGGCTGGCGCACGGCGCCAACTTTCTGGCGATCGGGGAGCGGCTGCGCGAAGCGGGCGCGGACCCGGTGCTGGCGCGGCACGCCGTGCGTCTGCTGGGCGCGCACGTGCTCGCGAGCGACAACCCGGCCAAGGCGGCGCGCGCGGCTGCGACCGAAGCGTTGCCGCTGCTTGGTCAGTTGCACCAGCAGCTGCAGGCATTGCCTGTAACGCTGTGGTCCAGCGTCGACCGCATCCGGCGCCTGGCCGACTACCTGCGCGCCATCGCGCCGCTGCTGCAGCGCCAGCTGCCCGAACTGCTCGACCCGCAACAGCCGCGCAGCGCGGCCTTTGCCACGCTGCGCAAAACCTGGCGCAAGCAGCAGGAAGCGGCAGCGGCAGCCGCCGTCAAGAGCGCCGGCTGGACGCGCCGTCCGTCAGCGCACGAGACGGCCATTGCGCTTGTCCAGGCCGGGCAGCTCGAGACGCAGTGGTATGCGTTCGTCAAGCCCGCCTGGTGGCAGCTGCGCGCGCTGTTCAAGTCGCACTACAGCGCGGCGCCTACTGCAGTTATGCCGCGCTGGAGCGACTGCCTGCAATGGCTGCAGCAGGACTACCAGGCGCAGGAAGCGCTGGCGGCCACGCACGCGCAGATCGAAAGCGAATGGCAGGTGGACGATGTGGACGCGTTCGCCGCGCAGGTGGAGCAGATCCACGCGCACAATGCCAACCTGTCGTCGGCGCTGATCATGTTCCAGCATGACGTGGCCAACCGGGCCTTTGCCGACACTGGGGCGCTGCTGGCGCTGGCCAACCTGGGCGAGGCGGCCTTGCACGCGATTGACGCGGCCGTATCCGGCGTGGGTGAATACGGCATCGACCAGGTGCACGCCGAACTGCAGGCGATGCAGGAAGACGCATCCTGGCTGCCGCTGATCGTAGCCAATCTGCAAACGCTGGCCGCGGCGCCGCCCGCCTTTGCGCAGGCGGCGCGCGCGTGGCCGCATGCCGGCCTGTCGCTGGAACTGGCGCTGGCGCGCGCCGCGCTTGGCCGCGTGTACCGTGACGACAGTGCCTTTGCCCGCCAGACGGGCGAGCAAATCGACCAGTTGTGCGCGCGTTTATCAAGCCATGTGCGCCAGCTGCATGCCTTGAACGCGCAAGTGATACTGGAGCGGCGCCGCAACGCCTTTCTGGCGCGCGTGGCGCTGGCCAACAAGAACGCGGCTCACCTGGACGAAGGCGGCAAGGACTTCAAGAAGCGCTACACGGAAGGCCGGCGCGAAGTCGAGAATGAATTTTCAAAGGTGATGCGCTACAAGGCGATTCGCGAGCTGGCGTCAGGCGAGTCGGGCCTGGTGGTGCGCGACTTGAAGCCAGTATGGATGATGAGCCCTTTGTCGATCTCGGACACGCTGCCGCTGGAGACCGACTACTTCGATGTCGTCATTTTCGATGAGGCCAGCCAGATCCCGGTGGAGGAGGCGATTCCATCGCTGTACCGCAGCGGCCAGGTGATCATCGTGGGCGACGAAATGCAGCTCCCGCCGACCAATTTTTTCGGCGGCCATGCCGACCCGGGCGAGATTGACGACGAGGAGATGCTGGCCGACCTGTCGAGCGACAGCTTTCTGACGCAGGCGGCGCGCAGCCTGCCGTCGACCATGCTCGAGTGGCATTACCGCAGCCGCTCGGAGGCGCTGATCACGTTTTCCAACCACCGCTTTTATGACGGCCGCCTGCTGACCATTCCGGACCACGCCTTGAACCATCCGGCCGAGCCGATCGTGGTGGGCACCGACGCCGCCACTGCGGCCGGCCCGGCGCTGGCACAGGCACTGGCGCGCCCGATCAGTTTTCATCACGTGCCGGGCGGCCTGTATGGCGAGCGGCGCAACGCGGCCGAAGCGGCCTACATCGCCAGCCTGGTGCGCGCGCTGCTGGTGGGCGGCAGCAAGCTCTCGCTGGGCGTGGTGGCGTTTTCGGAAGCGCAGCAAGATGAAATCGAGCAAGCGCTGCTGGCGCTGGCGCGCGCCGACAAGGCGTTTTCAACGCTGCTGGACGCCGCCTATGAGCGTGAGGAAGACGGACAATTTTGCGGCCTGTTCATCAAGAACCTGGAAAACGTGCAGGGCGACGAGCGCGACCTGATCATCATGAGCGTGTGCTACGGCTACGATCGCGAGCGCAAGATGCTGATGAATTTCGGGCCGATCAACCGCGCGGGCGGCGAAAAGCGCTTGAACGTGGTGTTCTCCCGGGCCAAGCGGCACATGTTCCTGGTCAGTAGCATCAAGCATACGGATATCAAGAACGACTACAACCCGGGCGCCTTTGCGCTCAAGTCCTACCTGCAGTTTGCCGAGCTCAGTTCCGTGGGCGACGAAGCCGGCGCCCGCCAGGTGATTGACTTACTGGGCGGCCAGCGCCGGGCGCAAGTCCGGCCGGCCGCGCATCCGGTGGTGGCGCAGGTGCGGGCCGCTTTGGAAGCGCACGGTTTCCTGGTCGACAGCAATATCGGACAATCGGGCTTGCGCTGCGACCTGGGCGTGCGCAAGGAGGGCGATGCAGTGTATCGCCTTGGCATCCTGGTCGATACCGACAGCCATTACGAGACGGTCGATTTGCTTGAACGCTACCTGCAGCAGCCCGGTCTGATGACCGGCGCCGGCTGGAACCTGGAGCGCGTCTTTAGCAAGGACTGGGTGGAAGCACCGGATGCGGTGATGGCGCGCCTGCTGCTGGCAGCGGGCGCCACGCCCGACGCGGGCCCTGCTGCCTAAGCCTTGATCGAAATGGTCTTGCGCGCTTCGGGGGCAAGCTGGTCCTCGGCGCGGCGGCCGGGGTTGCGCCGGCGGGTGTGCGCAGTGCGCGTGTCGAGGAACAAGGCTTGTTCCTTTTCGCGCCGCTCGCTCGTTCTGCGGTTGCTGACGCGGCGATCTTCATCGGGCGCGACGCCTTGCACAGCAACAAGTTTAGGCGGCTGGGGGGAGGCAGGACGAAGGCGGCCGGGCCCCAGTTTGGACTGGTGCGGCGGCGGCTTGTCAAAATAGCTGTCAATTTTTACGGGTAACATACAAATAAACGGTATACGAGTCGTATACATCGAGGCTGAACATAATGTTGTAACGACAGGTTTGCTTATTACTTTAGCTGTAAGCGCTAATTTCGCTGCACCTTGCCAGCGTCCTATGCTTGCAGTTGGTCCGTGACGGCTGCATAGTTGAACGGCAGTAGGTCGCGAACATGGTCATCGCTGGCCGGCCCGGCAATTCGGTTAGCACATGGCGCAGATAGGCATACGGCTCGACGCCGCACGCTCGACAGGTGTGTCCGGTGAATCTGGAGGCTATCTCAACAGGATGCGCAATTTCCTGTCTTACGTGGTGGGCAAAATGCGCAGGCGCGTATGGGTGTGTTGACATCCAGTGCGAGCCATCGCCAACATTTCCTTTTGTTTTGCTATGGGATGGCATATATTAGTGCCATCAAATAGAAAGGCGGTGGCAACGATGTTTGCGAGGTCTATTCCGGCTGATTTTTCTCAACTACGCGGAAAAGCCGCCCGGGTTTGCCTCGTTGCGGTCCTGCATCTTGGCCTTGCTATCGCGTTGTTCGCCTCTGCCACACCCTATCGTTCGATAGTGATCCCGGAAAAACCGGTCGACGTGGCGCTGCTGCAGCGACCCCATGCGCTAAATCTGCTCCCTTGTCCTTGTACTTCAGGTATCGGCACGGGCCTGTTGGCGCCCGCCATTGTTGGCCACCGTCTCACGCGTTCGCGCCGCAATGGTTCGCCACGGATCGACGAACCCAATTTTATCTGTGCCTTTCAGCCGCCCGCGAAGTGTTTGCCGTGGAACTCCGAAGTTCATGACAGCATTCCTTGTCGTCTGCTGATGTAGAGCAGAGAGCCATTGCCGCTTCGTGTAGTGTTTCCACCGCTGCGTTGCCCCGGGAGGGTAGTTCTCAAAGGTCACGTCCCATCGATTGCTCGACCAGCTTGGCATTGACGCCGTGCTTGACCGCGATGACCGCCAGCGAAACGCCGGGCTACACTCACGCCCTCGCCAAGGACCGCTTCGATTGCGCGTCGTAGCGGCGTCGCCCGTCACGACGCATAAACGTCACTACCAGCTGAAACTCTGGGTCGGCACGTCTCTCTTGCATCGGTGTCCACCGCCAATCAGTGGACACCTATGTTCCGCTCCTTTGGCAAGATACGCAGTGTGCGGAAAAATTCGCGCTTACCTTTAGCTTGCACAGCAGACTATTTTCTCTACTTGTGCGTCCGTAACTCTCCGCACCCAAGTTTGATCTGGCGCGAACTTGCATCCGGCTGGGCGCGAACTTGTTGAACTGATCCGTTCTCAAACTGGGGTAAGGCCGCACTTGCGGCCACTCGCTATGCCCGGGGGACGCCATGCTGACGCAGTTCGATGCCTTGTTAATTGTAGAGTTTCATGACGAAAATTTATCACGCAAAGAATGGCTGGGTGGAACAATCGGCCCGGCACTTAATGGTGTGTGGCGCTGGATAGACGCCAATCACCGCTTTAACAGCATGCTCTGGGATGAGGAAGATCGGGCGCGCCGGCTGGACGTCGACCCGGCCGAGATTGCCGCCAGCAAGCGCCTGATCGACCGCCACAACCAATTGCGCAACGACGCGGTCGAAGCCATGGACGAAGCCATTCTGGCGCAGTTGTCCGAGGTGCGGCACGACGATGATGCGCGCCTGTCTAGCGAAACGGCGGGCGCCATGATCGACCGGTTGTCCATCCTGGCGCTAAAAATCTTTCATATGCGCCAGCAGACGCGGCGTCCGGACGCCAGCACCGCCCATATCGATACCTGCCGCGCCAAGTTGCAACGGCTCACGGCGCAGCGCAACGACCTGGCATGCTGCCTTGACCAGCTGCTGATCGACGCGCAAAGCGGGCAGGCGTATTTCAAGGTGTACCGCCAGTTCAAGATGTACAACGATCCTTCCATGAATCCGTACTTGTATGCAAGGGCGGCTTCGGCGTCCGGATCGGCGCGATGAACCCTGGCGTCGCCATTGACGTGCTCATTCCTACTTGCAACCGTGCGTGCGCGCTGGCCGTGACCCTGGCGGCCCTGTCGGCGCAAACCATGCGCCGCTTTCGCATCATCATCTCGGACCAGTCCGACATGCCGGGCGCCCTGGGCAGCGCCGAGGTTGCCGCGGTGCTGCGTTATCTGGCCGCGCGCGACATCGCCGTGGAGGCGCTGCGCCACTTGCCGCGCCGCGGCATGGCGGAGCAGCGCGCCTTTTTGCTGTCACGCAGCGAAGCGCCCTACTGCCTGTTCCTTGACGACGACGTCATCGTCGAACCGGACCTGCTCGAACGGTTGCACAAGGCCATGGTCGAAAAAGATTGCGGCTTTGTCGGCAGTGCCTTGCACGGATTAAGCTATCTGTTCGACCAGCGTCCCCAGCACCAGGAAATCGAGTGGTGGGACGCAGGCGTTGAGCCTGAGCGAATTTTGCCGGGTACGGCGGCGTGGGAACGCCATCACTTGCATAGCGCTGCCAACCTGTTTCACGTGCAGCAGCGGCTGGCGCTGGAGCACCGCGAAACCCGTTGCTACCGGGTGGCGTGGGTCGGCGGCTGCGTGCTCTTTGACAGCGACAAGCTGCGCGCTGCGGGAGGCTTCGACTTTTGGCGCGAGCTGCCGCCGGAACATTGCGGCGAAGACGTGCTGGCCCAGTTGCGCGTGATGGCAAGGTTCGGCGGCTGCGGGATCATTCCATCGGGGGCGTATCACATGGAGCTGCCAACCACGATTGCGCGCCGCGAGGTCGATGCGCCAAAGATGCTGTGGCAATGAGCGTACCCGTCCTGCACGACGCGCGCAAGATTGCCGTGTTCCGGCCGAACGCGGTGGGCGACTTCATGTTCTGCCTGCCCGCATTGCACGCGCTGCGATCAAGCTATCCCGAGGCCGAAATCGTCTATCTGGGCTTGCCGTGGCATGCCCAGTTTCTTGCCGGGCGGCCAGGTCCCGTTGATCGGGTGGCCGTCGTGCCGCCGCTGCCGGGCATTGGCGGGGCCGGCGCTGCCGCCGCCGCTGCCGCTGCCGCCGCTGCCGATGGTTTTCTCGATGCCATGCGTGCTGAAAAATTCGATTTGGCCTTGCAGATGTTTGGCGGTGGGCGTCATGCCAATCCGCTGCTTGCGCAGTTCAACGCGCGCTTGTCGGCGGGAATGCGGACGGCGGACGCGGCGCCGCTGGACCGCTGCATCGTGTATCGCACCATGGTCAACCAGCGTTTGCAGTTGCTGGAAGTGGCGGCGCTGGCCGGCGCCAAAGCGTGGCCCATGAAGCGGCAGTTGCAAGCAACCCTTACCGACCGGCAGCTCGCTGCGCAGCTGGTGCCCGCGTCGCCCGGGCAACGGCTGGTCATCGTGCAGCCGGGCGCCAGCGATGCACGCCGTTGCTGGCCGGCGGCGCGTTTTGCGGCAGTGGCTGATGCGCTGGTGGAAGAGGGGGCGCTGGTGGCGATCAACGGATCGGCTGCGGAAGCGGCAATCGTCGGCGCAGTCATTGAAGCGATGCGCTATCCGGCCATTAACCTGAGCGGAAAGGCCTCGCTCAATGCGCTGTGTGGATTGTTGGAGCGTGCCACGTTGCTGGTGTCGAATGACACCGGGCCATTGCACATGGCCTTGGCGCTGGACAGGGCGTGCGTGGGCGTCTACTGGTTCACCAACCTGATCGAGGCGGCGCCCTTGTGCCAGCACGCGCACCGTGCGGCCTTGTCAACGCGCGTGCATTGTTCTGTATGCGGGATGGAAAACACGGCCAGGCGCTGCGAGCATGATGCAAGCTTTGTCGATGATGTCTCGCTCGAAGAGGTGACGGCGCTGGCGATTGATTTGTTTCGTGCTGCGCGGTGATGCATTAACGCATTACCGGCCTGGTGAAGCGCGGTCGGCGGTGCGATCCGCAGCTTGCAACTCGCGTTCGCACACGCAACTCAAGCCTCACGATGCACCTCGCACCTCGCAACTGTCAGTCGTCACTCAAGCCTCGCAACTCGCCACCCCCAACTGGCATTCGTCACTCATGCTTGGCAAGTGGCAAGTGGCAAGTGGCAAGTGGCAAGTGGCAACCGGCAACTCGCGGCTCGTATTCGTCACTCAAGCCTGGCAACTGGTAAATTGCAACTGGCAACTCGCAACTTGCAACTCGCATTTATCACTCAAGCTTGGCAACTCGCTACTTACAGAACGAGCGCCATTTACGCCGGACGTACGGGAGCGGCACCAATTTTGATCGCTCACCAGTTGGGCGCGCCAGTAAAGCGTGAAGCACGAATCGACATCAGCCCAATGGCCGTTCTCGCCAAGTGTCACCGCCAAGGGTGGAGTGTTGCCGCGTCAATGCTGTGGGGTTATCGGCGGCTGCGTCATCAAGGTACGAAGGCAAGCTGAGCAGACTGAAAGCATGGTCGATGACATCGCGCACGCGCTCGCATTCGGGATCCCACAGGCAGCGATGGCGCTGCTTGTCGAGCGGCGCCCAGCGGCGTATGTCGGCTTTGCTGAAGACGACGACGCTATGCAACTTGAGGCCGGCGGCGATGTGCGACACCCCAGTATCGTTGCAGATCAGCAGCCGCGCGCGGCTCATCAGGGCGGCCATGGCGCCGATCGAGATGGGCGCGGCGGCGTCGAGCGCCTTGTAACGCATGCGGCTGGCAACCGCAGCAGTGAGCGGTGCTTCGTCCGCCGAACCCGTCAGGACAATTTGCACGTCAAACTCGGCGGCGATGTGGTCGGCAACCTGGGCGAAGCGGGCAGGGTGCCAGCACTTGTCGCGCATGCGCGCGCCAGGATGAATGCAGACGTAGCCGCCCGCCGTCAGGCCGTCGGACAGCCCGCTTGCGCCAAGCTCGCGTTCGTCGGCGTCGGTGATGGGAAATTCAAGGTGATCGCCTTGTGCGGGCGCCCCTAACAAAACCACCAGGTCCAGCAGACGCAACGGTTCCGCGCCGCCGTCTGGGTAGGGATGAAACTGTTCGCGGCCAACGCTGGCCGCGTCGCCGTAGCCGGCCATGGCGCAGGCGCCAAAGGCACGCGTGACGTTGTTGCTGTATTCGCCGCTGCCATGCATTTGCAATGCCATGTCAAACCTGCGTGCGCGCATGGATGCGTAAAACTCGGCGAGCAGGTGCTGCTGGACGGCTTGTTCGGGAAACGCTGCGTGACCGGGGAAGGCAAGAAATTCGTCAATGTATTGAGGAAAGCGCGCCGCGAACTGCGCCGCCCAGGGCAGCCCGATCAGCGCGATCCGGGTCTGCGGCAGCGCGGCGCGCAAGGCACGCAAGGCCGGGATGGCGCACAACATGTCGCCCAATTGCAGCGCGCGAAACACCGCAAGCGTGGCGCCTGCGTGTTGGTCAATCCACGTGGTGCCTGAATCTGTGTGTGCACTCATTGGACGGCCGCTTTCGGCGCCGGAGTCTGTTTGCCCGCTCATTGGATGGCTGCTTTCGTAAGGAGAGTTGTCGCGATTGAAGTTTCCTCGCGCTCAGGGGATTCCGCGGTGCAGTGCGGGCGGGCGCAACGCCCCATCAAACCGTCGATCACGTTGCCGGTCATCGTGTCGACGCGCTCGTCCTGGCCGCTGCCCAGCACCTGTGCCCAGTCTGTGGTGCCTGCGCTGAAGACGGTGCCCCCGCGCGTGAAAATGCTCATCGTGGCCGCGTGGACCCCGCCCGCTGCGGCGCACGTTTCACGCAGCGGGCTTTCTTGCCAGCGCGCGTCGAGCGGACAAGCCGCAAGGAGCGTCAAGCCTGCTGGCGTGCCGCACTGCCGGGCGTCCGGCGCCAAACTGGCCAGGCCAGAGGCGTGGTCAAAAGCGGCCAGCGGCGCGCCGTCGCATTCGTAACCGGCCAGCGGTGGAATTGTGTCGGCACCAAAGCATTCGCCGCGGCGCAAGCCGGTACCGGCGAAAATCCAGTGGTCCGGGTCTTGCACGGCGAACCCGGCTGTTTCGCGCGGACCGTCCCACCAGCCACCTCCATGCCGGTAGCTGACGCCTGCCAGCGCGTCTTCCGGGCGGCCGGCGCCGCTTGCGGGCCACCAATGGTCGAGTGCGCCGTGCGGGCCGCCCTGATGGCACACCATGGCGCTTGCGCCGTCGACCAGGTGGATGCGCCACCAGCACAGGTTGGCGCTAAAAAAGGCGGCGTTGCCGCCGCGGCCGATGAAGCCTTCCACGCCGTCGCGCATGGCTTCGCTCCAGTATTCGTCATGCCCGACGCTTAGCAGCAGGCGATAGTCGCGCAGCAGGCCTGGGTCGGCATGGATGTCGAGGTCGGTGCAAAATTCGGGCGTGTAGCCTTTGTGCAGTAGCCAGCCAATGAAGCGCGCATCCCAGTGCGCAAAGGTCTGGCGTGGGGACGCGGCGTCGTAATAATCCGGTGCGCCGAAGGTGGGCCCGCCGACACCCCCGCCAGGCCGATGGAACGACAGCCTGGCTCCAGGCGGATTGCTGGAACGGGGTGGGTTGGCGTAGTAGCAGCCGCCGCCGGAAAAATTGTAGGCATTGTAGGTGGCCAGCGGGATCTTGTAGAGCAGCCGAACGGCGCCGTAGCCGCGCACCACGAACAGGACCGCTGCGTCGCGCAGGGCGACGTGCGGCGCGCCTGCCCCGGGTTCTTCGAGGTGGGCGATGTAGGCGCCCGACGGCCAGCCGGCCGGCAGGGCGAAGCCGTACGCCGGCCATTGCCAGTCCTGGTCGGCGCCGCGCTCGCAGGCGCGCTCGCCGTCGACCCAGCTGGAGGTAAACATGTGGACCAGCTTGCCCGCCCAGCGGTAGAAGCCGACCCGAAAGCGGGTGGCGTCGGTCGACACGTGCAGCACGAGCCGCTGGCCCGGCCACACGCTGGCGCTGGCGGCGTAGCCGTGGATCATGCGGGTGCTTCCGGTTGGCGGCGCTTGCGGACGATGTAAGGCGGCATGGCCAGCACATGCATCGGTGTGTTGCGAAACGTTTCCATGGCTTCGGCCGGCGTCTCGACGATCGGCTCGTCCTTGCCGTTGAACGAGGTGTTGAGCAGGACCGGCACGCCGGTGCGCTGCTGGAATGCTCTGAGCAGGCAATTGAGCATGGGGTCGTCCGCCGGGCCCACTGTTTGCAGGCGCGCCGTGATGTCGACATGGATAATGGCCGGCACGGCGCTGGCCGCGTCAAGCAGGACCGGCGCCGCGTACTGCATGAAGGGCGACGGCGTGGGGATGTCGAAATACTGGTCCGCGTATTCCAGCAGCACCACCGGCGCCAGGGGCCGGAACCATTCGCGCAGCTTGACCTTGTCGTTGATCCAGTCGCGCATGTGGGCCAGGCGCGGGTCGGCCAGGATGCTGCGGTGGCCCAGCGCGCGCGGGCCAAATTCGCTGCGGCCGTGGAACAGGCCCACCACCTTGCCCTCGCAGATGAGGTCTGCCAGGCGGCCGCACAGGTCGTCCTGGTGGTCGATTGGTTCGACCAGCATGTCGGAGGCGTCGCCGACGGCAGCGTCAATGGCCGCGCGCGCCGGCTGCGGGCCGAGGTAGTCGCTCTGCCAGCGGTAAGTGCAGGCCTGGCCGGCCAGTTGCGTCAGCCCGTACAGGGCGCAGCCGAGGGCGGTGCCCGCGTCGCTGGGCGCGGGGGGAATGAATACGCGCTTGAACGCTGTTTCGCGCAGCAGCCGCTCGTTGGCAGAACAGTTCAGGGCGGTGCCGCCGGCAAAGCACAGGTTGTCGGACCCGGTTTCCTTGTGCAGCCACTGCGCCACGCTGACCAGTGCATCTTCAAAGGCGCGCTGGCCGGCGGCGGCGAGCGCGGCGCTGGCGGCAAAATGCGGGTCGCCCTTGCCGCTGTAGCGGAAACGCCCGCGCTCGCGCATGATGGCGCGCCATTGCGCGGGAATGGTCACCTGCCAGCCCTCCACCTGCAGCGGGGGCAGGCGCAGTGCGTTCGGGTCGCCGTGCGGCGCCAGGCCCATGACCTTGCCTTCGTTGCCGTGGCCGGGGAAGATGGCCTGGGTCAGCAAAAAGTAAAACATGCCCAGGCCGACCAGGCGTTCGTCGTCGCGGTTCCAGACCTGCTTGTCGATGCAGATCACGCGCTCGCGGTCGGCGCGGTAAAAAGACGCCACTTCGCACCAGTTGCCGGGCACCCAGGCCGCACCGCGCCAGTGCTCGGTGAGCGCCGACACCGGGCTGCCCTGGCCATCGATGACCATCACCGCCGCCTGCTCGAAGGGGGATGGATGGAACACGCTGTAGACGTGCGCCAGGTGGTGCGAGATGTGGCTGCGCAGGCAGCCGGGCGCGAGCTTCAGCGAAGACGCCAGTTCGCGCTCGTACGCGGCCAGATTGTCAAGCTCGGCGTCCGACGAATAGCATTCGACCAAAATGTCGATGGGCTGGTCCAGCCCCGGCAGGCGCGGCGCGTAGATGGCGGAAAAGTCGCCGGTGCGCCCCCAGTGATGCTTTTGCCGGGTGAGCCTTTCTTTCTGGATGGCCCACTCGAGTTGCGCGCCGCGCATCAGGCAGACACTGGCGTCTTGCGTTCGGTTGACGCCGAGTATCAACGGTGCACCTTTCATCTATTTCTCCTTGGCGGATAACTCACGATCACGACTGTTTGAACGATGGCCGGCGCATTAGTTCAAGATCTTTTATCGTGAAAAGCGGTATCATTCTTGCAGCCCATATTGCTCATAGATCGAAAGGTTGGCCGCATGTTGCAAACGCCCTTGTCATTCACGCCGTTGATGGCGCCCCGGGAACACGCCGACCCGCTCAGTTTTGTGTTTCAGGGAGGATTGTTGCTGGTGAGCCAGGGCGACCTTGCCTTGCCGCAGCCGCAGCAACTGGCCGCGCTGGGCGACTGGGGCGGGCGCACCCATCCGGTGGGCTTGTGGGGCGAGCGCTACTGCCAGGCCACGTGGTGCGAACGCGACACGCCGGCGCCCGACGGCTGCGAATGGCGCAACCTGCGCGGCCTGTTTGGCGAGATGGATGATGGCATGCTGGGCGTGGCCGGGCGCGCCGGGCAGATCGCCGAGTGGGCGCGCACGCACCGCTTTTGCGGCGCCTGCGCCTCGCCCATGGCGCTGGTGGGCGGCGAACGCTGCTTCAAGTGCGCAGCTTGCGGGATGATCGCGTATCCGCGCATTTCACCGGCGATGATGGTGTTGATCAGGAAGGGCGAGCAGGTGCTGCTGGCGCTGCATACGGCTTCGCCGAGCAAGCGCTTCACGCCGCTGGCGGGCTTTCTGGAGGCGGGCGAATCGATCGAGGAAGCGGTGCATCGCGAGGTGTTCGAGGAGGTTGGCCTGCGGGTGCACAACTTGCAGTATTTTTCGAGCCAGTCCTGGCCGTTTCCGCATTCATTGATGATTGCGTTCACGGCCGATTATCTCGATGGCGAGATCCGGATCAACGCCAGCGAGATCGCCGAGGCGCGCTGGTTCGGACCGGGCGACGAGTGGCCCGAAAAAGTGCCGCATGTGTCGGTGTCGAGCATTCTGGTCGACGCCCACCGGCCGGCCAGGTAGCGATACTGCGGAGGGGAGCTGGCCTTCAAGGTTTGGCCGCGCCCCGCACTTCGACCGTTTTTTTCATCAGGTTGAACCAGAACGGCGCACCGAACAGCGCCGTCGACGCCGTCAGCATCCAGCCCGCCACATTGAGCGCGAACGCGTCGTTGAACCTGGGCGGAAAGCTATCCCACCCGATCGGCAAACGCCACAGCGCCTCCATTGCCTGCCCGTCCACCGACGCCGGCGCCGCCGTGATCTGCGCGGCCAGCGCGGGATGCTGCCACAGGGTGCGAAACAGGTGAATGCTGTCGATGTTGAACAGCACCGCCAGCAGCAGCGAGAGCGCAAGGCTGATCATCATCGCGCGCCTTTTGTAGGCGGCCGACACGCGCTCCATGGCGGTATCGAACCAGCCGCTGACGGCCAGTTCGAAGGCCTGCATGTCGCCGCCCGCGCGCTGGTAAATGCCTTGCAGCGCGCGCTTGATCTGCGGGTCAGAGAGGGCGTCGATATCGCGCCCGAGCTGAGCGTAGTCGCCCGGGATCGACTGGATCGCATCGATCAGGGCGATGGCAAAATGGGCCGGCTCGATGAACGCCGGTTTGGCCCTGGTCGAACGTGCATCCACCAGGCCGGGGCTGGCGTGCGGGTTGACCAGCGCATGCGAATAGATCGCGCCGGCGAGCGCAGTAAGGTGGGGATCGTTGAGCATGCTCTTGATGCCGTCGAGCAGGCAGCGCGGACGCAAACGCAGCGCCGCGGCCAGCGCTTCCTGCACGGTGCTGACGATCAGCGCCACGCTCGCGTAGCAAAAGGTCAGGCCAACTGCAACTTCCAGAACTGTGCTTCCGAACATGGCGTTCTCCCGCGCGCGATCATACGGCTACGCTAGCGCAAGCGAGGTGATGCGCAGGTCGGTTTGCGCAAACTATGTCACCGTTTGAGCAGGCCCCGGATGGCCTTTTTGAGTTTGTTGCGCGCCGTTTCCTTGACCGCCGCGCCGGAGACAGCCTTGGCCTCGACGCGCCACGCGATCGCGTCCCACGGGCCGCTCAGCCGCACCGGCAGCGTCAGTCCCGTTGCGCCCAGCGTGCAGGCGAGCGTGTAGTCGACGTGCTTGCGCGCCAGGTCGATGTCGCCGGCGCCGGCCACGCCAAACAGGGGTGCCTGGGCGGCCAGGTCGGCGTTGTGGGCGATGCCGCCGGCGATCGTGAAGCTGGCGCCTAGCCGGCTGAAACCGGTCTTGACGCCGGCTTCACGATCCACGGCCAGCCCGTTCGCCGCCTGCGCGCCGACGATCATGGCGCCGATATCGATGCCGTTCAAGGTGCCTTCGGTCAGGCGCAGCGACGCCGTGCCGGAAAGCGCCTGGCGCATCTGCAGCGTGCTGGCGCCCTCGGTGTTCACGTCGATCATGACGTCGCCCCTGGCCTGGAGCGGTGTCTTGCCCAGCAGGTCCTTGAGCAGCGGCCCGACCTCGATCGCTTTCAGGCTTTGCACGAAGGTGATGTGCGGGGTGCTGGCGCTGCGCGAAAAATCGAGCGTCAGCGCGCCGCTGCCGCTGCCGCCATACAAGTTGGCGCCGATCGGCTGCAGCACGAACCTGGCGCCGTCCGAACGCAGCGCGGCGCGCACGTTGGTCGCGTGCATGGTGCCGACCTTCAGTTCGCCCACGTGCACGCCGCCGCTGGCGCGCAGCATCGACAGCGGCGACAGGTCGAAGGCGTCGCCCGCTTCCAGAATGGCCGGGTCGCCCGGCACGGCGTCGGGCACCAGCCGGTTCTGGTAGCGCCCCAGGTCCACCTTGTCGACGTGCAGCGTGAGGTGGTAGGCCTTGTCGTGGTAGCCGCTTTTCAGGTCGAACACGCTGGCGTCGAAACTGCCCGCCAGGTCGGCCGCGAATTCATCTTTATCGAGGTCGACGTCGATCTCGCCATTGACCTTGACGCGGGCGTCCTTGAACGACAGGTCGAGATTGGCCACGACGTCGGTAAAGACGATGCGGCGGCGCTGCGGATCGGGCAGGAAGCTGGCCTTGAGCGTGAACGCCGTGCTCAGCGCCGGGCGGTTGCTGCGGATGCTGGCCGACAGCGCCATGCGGCTGGCCACGCCGCGGGCGATGGGGCCGGAGTCGATATTCAGGCTGCTGATGTCAAGCGTGCGCCCACTCCTGCGGTCGTCGAACAGCACGCGCGCGTTGCCGACCCGGATGCTGTCGATGGCCAGGCGCACGGGCGAAGAACGCGCGCCGCCGCCGCCGGCAGCAGAAGCGGCGGCGGCATCGCGCCCGGACGTCAGGTCGCCGGTATTCATGCTGCCGTCTTCCAGGCGCACCACCCTGGCGCGCACGCCTTCGACGTCGATCCGGTCGATCACCACTTGCTGGTGCAGCAGCAGCGGAATCAGCGCCACCGACACGCGCGCGCTGTCGATGGCGGCAAATTGCGCCGCGCTGCCATGCTCGGACAGCGTGACGCGGCCAAGGTCGGCGCCGATGCGCGGATAGAACACCAGCCTGATGGTGCCGGGAATGGCCAGCGTGCGCTGGTGGCGCGCGCGCACTTGGCTGATGATGTCAACCTTGTAGTCGTTGGGATCGACCCGCGCGCCTGCCAGCACGGCCGCCAGAAGCAGCAACAGCAGCAACAGCAGCAGGGTTGCGCCTGCCGCGAGTGCGGCGAACTTCAGGGATCGGTGCATGACTTTCGGTTCGGTGAGGGCGGTGTGCGAGTGTAGCATCGACCCGGCAGGCGATTTTGAAAAGTGCGCGCCACTGTGGCCTGCCGAAGACAGTCGCGGCGGCCGGTTCGCTCTTGTATACTGTTGCCATTTATTTGAACAAGGAGCGCACGAGGCGCATGAACATCGACTGGCACCCGGGCGACCCTGACGCCGCCTTCGCCCGCGCCGCCGCAGCCGGCCTGCCCCTGTTCCTGTATTGGGGCGCATCCTGGTGCCCGCCGTGCAACCGGATCCGCGCCACGGTCTTTGAGCACGCCGCGTTTTGCGCGCTGGCGCCGTCGTTCATGGCGCTGCAGATCGACGGCGACGCTCCCGGGGCGCAGCAGCTGGCCGAGCGCTTTCATGTGCGCAGCTATCCAACCCTGGTCGTGTTCAACCCGGCCGGCGCCGAGATCACGCGCTTGCCGTGCGAACTCGACGCTGCGCGCTTTCTCGACATGTTTGCGCTGGCGCTGACGGCGCGCCGCACCGTGGCCGAGTCGCTCAGCGCGGCGCTCTCGCGCGAGCGCCAGCTGTCCAACGACGAATGGCGCCTGCTCAGTTTTTATTCGTGGGACACCGACGAGCGCCAGGTGCTCAAAAGCCTCGATATGGCCGCCACGCTGGCCAGCATGACGCGCGTGTGCGTGCTGCCGGAGGCGCGCCTGCGCCTGCAGTGGCACACGCTGTACGCGGCGGCCATGTCGGGCAAGGGCGGCATCGACCAGCGCGCCGCCGTCAAGCGGCTTGAAGAAACGCTGGCCGACGCCCATGTCGTGCGCGCGCATATGGATATCGTCACCCACCACGGGCAGGACCTGGTGCGCTTTTTGACGACGCCGCAGTCGCCGGCGCGGATCCGGCTGGCGCAGGCCTGGGCGTGCGCGATGGCGCTGCTGGAAGCGGACGCTTCGCTCAACCTGGCCGACCAGTTGACGGCGCTGCGCACGCGGGTGCGCATGTCGCGCCTGGGCGCCGCCGAACCCGGCCTGCAGGCGCAGGCGCGCCAACGCGTGGCACAGGTGCTGAGCGTCGAGATGGGCGCGGCGCTGCGCCACCAGGTCATCAATACTGCGGCCGGGGTGCTGGCCGACGCCGCTCTGCTCGACGATGCGCAGCAGTTGCTGCTGGCGCAGTTGGAAACATCGCACGCGCCGTTTTACTTCATGCACAGCCTGGCCGAGATTGCCAAAAAGCGGGGCGACGCGGGCGCGGCGATCGACTGGTACGAGCGCGCCTGGGACAGCGCGGCCGGTTCCGCCACGCGCTTGCAGTGGGGCGCGGCTTACCTGCAGGGCATGGTCGATTTTGCGCCGCACGGCATAGAGCGCATCGAACACTTCGCCGGGCGTATGCTGGCCGAGCTGGAGAACCTGGACGCGGCGTTTTTTCAGCGCAACCGGACCCAGATGGCCCGCATGGGCGCCAGGCTGGCCCAGTGGCGCGGCGCCGGACCGCGCGCGGCAGCTTTGCGCCAGGCAACCAAGGCCGCGTCCGCGCCCTGATGCGGGAAGTTTCAACAATCGCGGGAACCTGTTCCAGATCGAAGCCTCAAATGGTTTGTCAGGTTGAAGTTTGGGGTACATCATGGCACGAGCTGAATTCGCCAGTGACATCACGCGGGAAGACTTTGAACGCGTCCGACCGATGCTCGAGGCTGCGCGACGGCGAACCCGACCGCGCAAGCACGACCTGTACGACGTGTTTTGCGCGGTGATGTATTTCATTGCTAGCGGCGCGGCCTGGCGCAGCCTGCCGCATGACTTTCCGCCTTGGCGCACGGTACACGAATACTTCACGCAATGGACGACGGCGCAGGGCGGGCGCACCAGCCTGCTGGAACAGGTGCTGCAGGAACTGGGACGCGAAGAACAGATGCAAAAGCTGCGCGTGCTGATGCAGCCGCGCTAGCAGACTGTAAGGTGTAAGTGTGTAAGTGTGTAAGTGTGTAAGTCTGACAGGCTGCTAGGCAAGCACCAGGACCGACGCCACCCAGTCGACGAAGGCGCGCACGCGTGACGACATGTGCCGGTTGTGCGCATACACGATCGACACCGGCAGCGGCCCGGCGCGCCAGGCGGGCAGCACCTCGACCAGTTCGCCCGCAGCCAGGTGTGCTTCGATGCCCATGCGCGGCGCCTGGATCAGCCCCAGGCCGGCCAGGCAGGCAGCGGTGTACGCTTCGGTGCTCGAGACGCTCACCGTGCTGCGCATCTGGATCACATGGTCGACGTCGTCGGCGTGGTATTCCCAGTCCATGTCGCGCCCGCTCTGGCTGGAGAAAAAATTGACCGCCAGGTGGTCCTTGAGGTCGGCCGGGGTGTGCGGCGTGCCGTGCTGCGCCAGGTAGCGCGGCGCGCCCACATTGATTTGTTCGAGCTGGCCGACGCGGCGCGCGATCAGGCTTGAGTCGCGCAGCTTGCCGACCCGGACCGCGCAATCGACGCCTTCGCCGACCAGGTCCACAAAGCGGTCGCGCGAGCCGATGCGCACGTGAATGGATGGGTAAGCGGCGAAAAACTCGGGCAGGCGCGGGATGATCTGCAGGCGCGCCAGGCGCTCGGGCATGTCGACCCGGATGGTGCCCGGGCCGGGGCCGGCGAACAGCCCGTTCATGTCGTCGAGTTCATTGAGCAGCACGGTGCAGCGTTCGAGATAAATGGCGCCTTCCACCGTCAAGCTGACCTTGCGCGTGGTGCGCTGGAGCAGGCGCACGCCCAGGTGCTGCTCGACGCTCTGGACGGCGTTGGTGACGGTGGGCCGCGGCAGGCCGAGCTGTTCGGCCGCCTGCGCAAAGCTTTTGCATTCGGCTACGGCGCGAAAAATCTGCAGGGCCTTGAGCTGGTCCATTGTTAGTATTCCTCGAATAATTTGATGTTAAAAGACGTATTTATTGTTTCGTTTGATAATAGCATAATGATTTCACTTGTTCACACCACGGGAGATCACTTTGAAAACGCTACAACTGGGCAGCACCGGACCGCGCGTTGCGCAACTTGGGCTTGGCTGCATGGGCATGTCGGACCTGTACGGTCCGGCCGACCGCGAGGAAAGCCTGGCCACCATTCACGCGGCGCTCGACGCCGGCGTCACGCTGCTCGACACGGGCGACTTTTACGGCATGGGCCATAACGAGCTGCTGATCGCCGAAGCGCTGGCGGGGCGGCGCGCGCGCGACAATGCGCTCATCAGCGTCAAGTTCGGCGCATTGCGCGACCCGGCCGGCGCCTTCATCGGCTACGACGCCAGGCCCCAGGCGGTGAAGAACTTCGCCACCTATTCGCTGCGGCGGCTGGGGGTGGAGCACATCGATATCTACCGGCCGGCGCGGCTCGATCCGCAGGTGCCGATCGAAGAGACGGTCGGTGCGATTGGGGAGCTGGTCAAGGCGGGCTATGTGAAGCATATCGGCTTGTCGGAGGTGAGCGCGCAGACGCTGCGGCGCGCGCATGCGGTGCATCCGATCAGCGACTTGCAGATCGAGTATTCAATGATCACGCGCGGGATCGAAGCGGAGATTTTGCCGGTGGCGCGCGAGCTGGGCATCGGCATCACCGCCTATGGCGTGCTCTCGCGCGGGCTGATCAGCGGGCATTGGTCCAGCGCGCGCGCGGGGGAGGCGGACTTTCGGGGGCAGAACAGTCCGCGTTTTCAGGGCGCGAACCTGGAGGCGAATCTGGCGCTGGTGGAGCGGGTGCGCGCGATCGCTGCGGACCTGGGCGTGAGCGTAGCGCAGGTGGCCATCGCATGGGTGATGGCGCAGGGCGCCGATATTGTGCCGCTGGTGGGGGCGCGCAGCCGGCTGCGGCTGACCGAGGCGCTGGGCGCCTTGCAAGTGACGCTGTCAGCGGCGGACCTGGCGCGGCTGGACCAGGCGGTGCCGCAAGATGCGGTGGCCGGTACGCGCTATAACGCGTATCAGATGGGGCACCTCGACAGCGAGGTAAAATAGATAGGCGCGGTGAAGCGTAGGTTCAAGCCGGCGGCGCGATCGCTTTCTCGGTCGGCGCAAAATCCATCTTCTCTTTCTCGCCCAGCCTGAACACGCCCACGGCGGCCCCGATGGCATTGGGCGCCGGCGTGGGCAGCTGCGTGCACCCCTGCATTTCAAACTGCTTGAGCTCGTCGCCGGAGCGCACGGTAAAGACATTCTCGCCCGTGGTGAACAGCTCCACCACCACTTCTGGCGCCGCCACTTTTTGCAGCTTGATGGCGCGCTGGCAGTCGGGAAAACGCGCGGCCACAACCGAGAGCGTAATGGCCTGGTCCCAAAAATATTCCTGCTCGGCGCGCACCGTGATTGCATGGTCGCGCGCATCGCTGACGTAATAGCTGGCGGACTGCTTGATGCATCCTGCCAGCAGCAGCGGGGTCAGAACAATCAGTGTCTTGCGCATGGCGGCGTCCCGTCGGTGATATACCCACCGAGTATAAATCAGAACTCCGTGCCAATGGTCAGGGCCGACACCTTATGGCTGGGCACGCCGAGCGGCGAGCGGAATTCGGGCGAACGCTGCGTCACCTTGACCTGCGCGAACCACGGGCCGTGGCTGGCCGTGCGGGTGCCGGGAAAATCAAAGCGGGTGCCGAACACGACTTCGTAGAGGAAGGGGCGGCGCTCGAGCGAGGGATCGTTGTCGTGGAACAGGCGTCCGTCGAGGAACACGTTGTAGCCCACCGCGCGCGCTTCGACGCTGCCAAAGGTGGTGCACTGAATCCACGGCACCATGCACGAGGTCAGCGCGGACGCCTTGCGATCCGTGGCGCCGGCGATCTTGTTGCCGATACCCGGCGGGGGCGGCGACACGGGCGGCAAGTCTTTGCCGATCACCACCGCCACGCCGGCCGCTGCATAGGTCTGGATGTTGCCAGCCGTCACGCGCCAGTAGGTGGCGGTATTGAACCGAACGTGGGCCGGCAGGTCGAATGAAAGCGACTCGCGCGCCGTGCGTTTTTCTGCGCTGACCAGCACGCCAAGCGAGCCGCCCAGCTGGTGGTCCCAGCCTTGCGGCTGCGGCCGGTCCAGCAGGTGGTGAAAGGCTTTCTGGGCAGGCTCAGCGAGCGAGGCGGGGCCTGTCACGCCAATCTGGCCCGTGAAGGTGGTCAGGGTGCGCTGGTCCGGCGACAAAAATGCGTAGGCTTGTTCGTAGTACAGCAGGCCGGCCCACGGACGGTCGAGCGGCTGCGCTTCTGCCACTCTGATATTGCGCGGGGTGTACATCAATTGGCCGACGTTGGTCTGGCTGGTCAGCACCGTGGCGGGGTCGCAGCCGGTCCAGCCGCACAGTCGTGTAGTCAGTCTGCGGGCAAAGTCGCCGCGGGTGTCGGTGGCGTGCTTGACTGAAAACTGCACGCCGCTCGTATAAAAACGGTCGGTGAAAAAGCGCGAATCGTTTTCGTAGGTGAAAAAGTGGACGGTTTCTTGCGGGGGAGGCGCTTGCTGGGCAGCAGCGCCTCCGAAGATCGCCGTCAGCGCCGCCACCAGTGCGCGCGATGCATTTTTTACATGGATAGCCATCGCCGCACCGCCTTCGTTCAGGTCAAGGACGAGTTCGATTGTAGGCGTGCATAGTCGCGTGGCTTTGCCTCGCGTCAACTTTCGCGTTTGCGCTTGGGCCAGAACTTGTCGAGCAGCGGCTTGACGCTGGTGCCGTGCACGAGGATCGACAGCATGATGACGACAATGGTTACCTGGATCATGTCTTGCACCATATTCTTGGGCAAGCCGTGGTTGATGGCGTACATCAGGTAGTAAATGGAGCCGATGCCGCGCACGCCGAACCAGCCGACGATGGAGCGCACGCGCGTGGAGCTGTCCGAGCCCAACAGGCCGAGCATCACGCTCAGCGGACGCGCAACGCAAAACAGGAAGATGGCGGTGCTGACCGTTTGCCAGTTCCAGTTCTGGACCGTTACCATGCCGCCCAGCAGCAGCACCAGCGTCAGCTCCGACAGCCGCTCGATGTGTTCCTTGAAGATCAGCGATTCAGCGCTGACGGTGGGCGTCGATTCTTCGGCCGGATCGGTAGCGTCGGCGTCGGGCACCAGCAAGCCCTGGCGGTCCTTGTGGGCGCCGGCCAGCATCAGCTCGGTCTGGCGCAGGGCCACGCCGGCAAAAAACACGGCCAGAAAGCCCCAGGCCTTGAACACCACGCACACGCCGTAGACGACGGCGATCAGGCCCAGGCCCACAAAGTCGTCCAGCACTTCGTGCTTGGGGTCCTTGCCGCGCAGCATCCAACTTAGTTTGCCGAGCGCGGCGCCGCCCAGGGCGCCGATGGCGATGGCGCCGATGGTGGCCCAAATGACGTCGATCATCACCCAGCGCCAGCCGAAGTCGCCCAGCTCGTGCGCCCCCATCAGGCCCAGGCCCAGCATGACGAAGGGAAAGGCGGAGCCGTCGTTCATGCCCGCTTCGCAGGTGAGGGTGAAGCGCAGCTGGTCGCGGTCATCGGCGTGGCGGACCTGGACGTCGGTGGCCAGCACCGGGTCGGTGGGCGCGAGGATGGCGCCGAGCAATACCCCGGCGCCCAGCGGCAGGTGCAGCACGTAGTAGGCAAAGGCGGCAACCAGCCCGACGTTGATCGACATCGACAGAAAGGCCAGCCGTACCGCCGGCGCCCAGCGCTTGCGGGTGATGGGAACGGGCATCTTGACGCCGGCTGAAAACAGCGAGACCAGGACCGCGATTTCGGTCAGGGTTTCCAGCAGATGGGATTCGGCGATGGGATTGAAGTGGAAGATGCCCAGCACCATCGGGCCGAGCAGCAGGCCGACGCACAAGTAGACAATGGCGGAGGTGAATGGCGAGCGGGAGATGGTCGTGGCGGCCAAGCCGCGGGCCAGCATCAGGCAGCCGATCAGGATGAACCAGTGGATTGTCGTCATGCGACGATTTTACAGAGGAAAAGGCCGGGGGAATGTGCGTTACAGTACGGCGCGGGGGAACTGGGACGATGTGGGATCGGCATGCATCCCACATTTTGCGTGATAGAACATCGTCCCGGCGCTGCGCGGGGACGATGTGCAACGCTGGTTAAAAGGCAAAGCTCCCGGCATCAATTACTTGCACCGGCTGGCCGCACGCTGCCGTCGTCACTTCGCGATTGCCGCTGCCGGTCGACTGATTGCGTTCCCACACATCGGCCACCGCGCCCTTTTTCAGGAACTTGTACTGGATGGCCGTCGAGGGTGGCATTTGCAGGGTGCGTGACCAGGCCGCATTGGCGCCCGTCACTTCTTGCGTGAGCACATTGCCCGTCCCGCCTGTCCAGTTGCCCAAGGCACTTTGATTGCCGCTCACGTACACGCTCTGGCCCGTCACCGTGTTCGCATTGGCAACCCGGAACTTGACCGAGACCGAGGTGCACGCTGGCGTGCCGCCCACCTTCTGGTTCACGTGCAAGGCCACTGCCGGGGTGCTGGCGCCGTTGTTGCCCGGAATGCTAACCGTCACGATGCCATTGCTGGCCACCGTCAGGCTGCCGCCGGTACACCCGGTGCCGGCAGCATTGAGTTGCCCTTGGGTCACGTTGCAATAGGTGCCGGCAGGCAGCATCGTCTGCAGCGAGGCATTCCAGGCCGCACCATCATTGTTGATCGCAATAAATCCCTTGGCGCCGCGGGCGAAAGCGATCTGGTTAGCCGTGCCCTGGACGAACCAGTCGACCCCGGTTCCCGAGACGGTGGAGCGGAACTTGACCATGTTCGAAATGTTCGACCAGCGATGGACAAAGTCCCACGACTGGTTGATCAGCGGATTGCCGCTGGCGTCGAACGGGCTGGCTGCCGGCGGGCCGTCGTCGGTATTGCTGAAGCGGTAACCAGAATGCACTTGGGCGTGTCCGTACGGCCACGCCAACATGAAGATATTGGCCAAGTCGAAGCGCTTGGTGCCCTGGGCGTCATTGGTATGGCCCGCAACATAGTCGCTGGCAACGAGCGAGCTGCCATTACGCTCGGTATCCCAATTGTTGACGAAAACCGTCGCTTTATCGCTTGGAACAAAGCCCCAGGTGCCGCCCCAGTTGCCCGGCGTGCCCATGATGGTGCGGATTTGCGAGATGCTCGCGCCCGCGTTGCGGAAGGCCGATTTCAGCGCGAAGGTGTACTGGAATTCATTCAGCGTGCCATTGGCAAAGTAATCGGAACGCACGACGTTGCTGTCGGGGATCACTTCCTGCGTTACCCACAGCGACTCGCCCAGCTTGGTGGTGCGGTTGGTGCCGGCCAGAATGGCGGCGATGTGGGACGGTTGAATGTGCTTGGCGGCATCGATGCGGATGCCGTCGGCGCCCATCGCCACCAGTTTGTTGAAGTAATTCTTGATCTGGCCCTGCACATAGGCGCTCTCGGTCATCAGGTCGGGCAGGCCGGTGAGGCGGCAATTCATGACGTTGTTGCGGTTGCCCGGCGAGCCGTAGTCGCCGTCGGCGATGCCGCAGTTGGCATGGAAGTCGGACGCGCTGAAGTTGGGGTAGCTCAGTGTGGTGGCGCTGAACGTATTGCCGTTGGTGGCGGTGCCGGCCACGGCGGCCATGTGGTTGACCACGGCGTCCACATAGATGCGCACGCCTGCGGCGTGGCAGGTGTTGATCATGGTCTGGAACTCGGCTTCGGTTCCCATCTTGCTGTTGAGCGAGGTGAAGTTGACTGGCTGGTAAATATCCCACCACGGGCCAATGTTGGCGGCCGCATGCGGTGGCGACACCTGTACGGCGCCGTAACCCTGTGGGCCGAGGAAACTGGTGCATTCCTTGGCAACATCGTTCCACTTCCAGCGGAACATTTGTACCGAGGTGTCGGACGGGTTGAGTGCGGCCTGGGCCGGCGCGGCAAGGGCGCCGAAAAGAGTGCCGGCTGCGAAAATGCTGCTGACGAGCCTGACGCTGATACGCTTTTTCATGTTGCTTCCTTGTGATTGTAGGTAGTGGAATGCAAGGGATGCGAGTGCCCGGCGCCGACCCCACTTGTCTCCATCAAGGGGCAGTGCCGTTGTTACAATTGCCGGAGGGTGTTGAGCTTCAGCTCTTGTTTAGTTCCCCTCGGTAAGTAAATGTAGCACAACTACACAAAATGTACACTGCATCTTTGTATTTTTGTGAGTATTCACCCAACAACCATAAAAATCTCACAGCCGCCTTGTGACAATGTGTAGGCGACCTACACGGGTAGTGGTGGCGAGGCAAAAGGAAAAGGCCAGGAGGAAAGTTCCTGGCCTTGGGCGCTTGCTCAAGTGGAGGCGGTGCAGCAGAGTTTGCTTGTCCTGTTGCCGGGCGCGTCTAGCGCGCGGACGATGTAGCGAGATTTGTCGTCGCGCCCGATTGCGCGATCATGTCTGGCAGGTGGACGGCAATGCGTGTGGCGACACGCGACTTGCAGCGCAACGGCAGTTGCTACTTGAACTGGAAAGCGCCGATGTCGACGCCCGCGCCCCGGGGGCGCGCTTTGCCGGCAGCGTCGTTCAATGACGTCTGGTCGTCGATGCCCTTGCCGATGGCGGGTGAATTGCTGCGCAGGCGGAGGTCGAGATCGCCCTTTCTGGCGTAGCGCACGAACTGCGGCGCCTGGGTAATGGTGCCTGTGTGGGTCAGGCCGTTGCGTAATTGCCAGTCGGCAGCGCTGCTCTGGAACACCAGGTTGTTGCGGTAGCTGTTGTGCGGGCCGGTCTCGCCTTGTTCCGAGATGCCGAATTTGTTGTCATAGACGATGTTGTTGTGAACCGAGGTGTAATCGTTGGGACCCTTGGTGTGATAAAAGTCGCCGCCACCGACCAGAATGCCGGTCATGGAGGCGGCGACCGTGTTGTTGCTGACGACGACGTTGTTTGCGTCGTGCCACATCTGAATGGCGGCGCCGCCGATGTTGTGCACCACGTTGTGGTGGGCGCTGCCGGAAGTGCTGATGTAGATGCCTTCCACGAAGCGACAGCCGGGCTGGCCGATGTGATGGACGGTGTTGCCGATCACGTCGCTCTTGATGCCGCGATAGTAGCTGTCGACCCCGATGCCGGCAGCCCCGGCGCCATTGCACGAGTTCTCCAGCGCGATATGGTGCACCAGGTTGTTGCGGATAACAGCAAACGAGCCGCCGTTGTAGATGCCGTGCGACCATTTCATACCATTGCGCGCGGCGCTGCCGTCGATTTCAAAGCCGACGATGTCGACATAGCTGCCGCGGTTGTCCCAGCCGGCCTTGGTGTCGGACGACATGGGCGGCACCAGCTTGGCGCCCCATTGCACGGTGGACACGTAGTAGATGCGCTGCGCCTCCGTGCCGCTCATGGTGGTCTTGAAGCCGCCCGTGTAGACGCCAGGGGCAACGTGAACCGTGGTGCCGGGCAGGGCAACTTTGGAGGCGCGCAGGATGGTCTGGAAAGGCAGGTCGGCGGTGCCGGGATTGCCGTCGTCCCCGGTAGGGGCGACGTAATAGTTGTACGTTGTGCTGCTGACCGGCGCGGCAGCGGCGGCCGGGATGCTGTGGCCGGCTGCTGCGAGGAAGAGGGATGCGGTGAGGAGGGACTTATGATTCATCAACAGTTTTCCTCTGCTGAAGGAGAATGTGGAGGCGGATGTTGGAATCGAACCAACTTCCCCAGCTGTGCAGGCTGGTGCATTGCCATTTTGCTACTCCGCCGATGCTTGAGTTTCGCCCAAGCCGTGCCGAGCTGATCCCGAATAGATCAAACTCGCTTGAAAAAGGGCAGGAGAAATTTCTCAAAAGAACGGTGTGAGCGACTCAGGTGCCGTCGGCGCGCGGGCCAAGTTTGGCGGCCAGCGCCGCGCAGGCGTCCTCCCAGATCACGCGCTCCTGTTCCAGCCGCGCGTTCTGGGCCAACGTGTTCTGCTTGAGGCAGCGATACGCGTCGGCCTCGGCCTGCGTCAGCAAGGGAAGCGCTTGCGCCGGATGCTGGGCTTGCTCGCTGCTCCACAAATCGCGGTAGCGCAGCAGGGTCGCTTCATCCATCAGCACCGATTCAAGCCTGGGAAAGTAGCCGCGCGCGCGGTTCAGGATGGCAAAGCCGTGGGTATCGATGTCGCCCCAGTAGATGCAGCGGGCAGCCGCGATCCACGGCACCTGCCCCAGCAAGTCCACGCTGTAGCCAAGTCCCATGAACACCACGGCGCCGGGAATGTCGCCAAACGCCAGGCCCGTCTGCAAATTCTCCACGATGAATACCCTTGACGCCGGCAGCGCCAGCGCGGCCAGTTGCGCCGGCGGCGCCGTGATGTCGCCAAGGCCGCCCACGCGCGCGCGCAGCAGCGGGTCGAGCACGCGCATGCGCACCTGCGGCGGCGCTTTTTTAAGACCGCACATCTGGTAAAAATCGTCGCTCTGGGCCGCGCCCGGCCGCAGCGCGGCGAGCAGTTCGGCCAGCACGCCCTTGCGGCTCTCCAGCCACTTGCTGTCCACGCCAAGCACCGGCAACTGGCGCACATAGAGCGCGCTCGCGGGATTGGCGAGCAGCCAGGCCAGCATGTCGCCCAGGCGCAGAAAATCGGCATCGTTGTAGTCGGCCAGCACCGAGAACAGGCGCGGCAGGCGCTGGGCCAGCGCCGGCCAGCGCTGCGTGAGCAGTGCAAAACGCGTGCTGGCGCGCTGCCAGCGCTCGTACTGGCCGGCCCAGCGCGCCGCGTCGTCGGCACTGTGCAGCGTCAGCGTGGTTGGCAGGCGCTGCTCGCCCAGCACTTTCCATTGGCGCTGCACCCAGGTGAGTTCTCCCGCGCCTTGCCAGGCGGCCCACGCCCCGACCCAGGCGCGCACCGCGTCGGTCTGGCGCAGCGCCTGCGCTTCGGTCGGCAGGCCGAGCGGGATGTTCATGGGCCACGGACCGGGCGCGCCGGCCAGCCAGTCGGCGGCGCCGCCGGCAAAGCGGCGCACCAGCAGCTGACGCACTTCAGGCGGCTGCTTCAAGCGCGGCCTCGGTGCGGGTTTGCTCGGGCAAGTCAAGCCGCTGGCGCTGCTCATCGTATTCGATCAGCAGCACGCCCGACACGCGGCGGTCGCGAATGTCGACAAAACAGGCGCCGCCGATAAACGGTTCGAGCGTCATGACCGACTTGAGCGGCGTGGCTACGATCATCTGGAAGCCGAAGTTGGTGAAGATGTTCATCGCCAGCGCGGTAAATTCGTTGTCGGCCTTGTCGAACGCTTCGTCCAGCACCACCGGCGCGTACATGGGCAGGCCATGGTCGCTGCCGCCAAGCTGATAGCGCAGCGCCGCCGCCAGGCAGGTCGTCGCCAGCTTCTGGCGCTGCCCGCCCGACTTGCCGGCACCGCTCTGATAGACCTCGACTTCCACGCCGGCGGTGTCGATTTCGCGGCCGATGAATTCCACATGCAGGCGCACGTCGAGCACCGCTTCGCGCCAGCGCCGCTGCTCCGGCTCCTGGCTCGAGAGCTTGTCCACCAGGCGGCGCAAGGCGATGAAACGCGCCTCGGCAAACTGCGGGTCGTCGCTCCAGGCGTTGGACAGCGCCTTTTGAATGTCCTGCCTGAATTCGCGCACGTCGGGCAGCTGGCGGTCGCTCGGCTCGATGTGCAGGTAGGTGGTTTGCTGCGCGCTCTGGTTGAAAGGCACCTGGCGCAAGCTCTCGTTGACCAGTTCCATCCGTTCCAGGATCGCCTTGCGCGCGTCATTCAGGTAGGTCGACAAAGCGGCCAGATTCTGGTTGCTCTGGTTTTGCAGCAGCTCGAAAAAGCGCTGCTCGTGGGCCGGCAAGCCGTCCGTTTCAAGGCGCGCCAGTTTCGAGAAAAAGTCGCTGGCTGCGGCCAGCGTTGCATCGAGTCCGTCGGCGTCGCCGCGCCACTTGGCGATAAAGGCGGCAAAGGTGGCCTCGATGGCTTTCTCGCACAGGCCCGCCTCGCGGTTCAGGCTTTCGATCTCGGCGCCGAGCGCCTTGGCCACGCTGCGGTCGGCCCCATCAAGGGTGCGCAGCGTGACGGCGTCCGGCAGGGCTGCGTAGCGCGCGTCCAGGCCTTGCTGCTGCGCGCTCGTGAGCGCCATCGCGCTGGCCTCAAGTTCGGTGACGGCCAGGTGCTGGCGCTGCTCGTCGATCTTGCGCAGGCATGTCTTGTAGTCGACATTGATTTCGCCGAGCAGTTTGTTCGCCTTGTGCACCAGCTCCTCTTGCTGCTTGAGCAGCTCGTCGATGCGCTTGAGGGCGGCGTTGCCGTCGCGCGCGATCTGCAGCTGGCGCGTGATGGCGGCGATGCGATCGGCCAGCGGTGCCGCGTCAATCTCCTGGTACTGCAGGTTGACCAGCGTCTGGCATTGCAGCAGGCGCGCGCCGCGCTGCGCCAGTTGCTTGCGCAAGGCATCGAGTTCGGCTTCGGCCTTGGCGATCGTCGCGTGCAGGTCGCGGTCCTGCTGCTCGTAGATGGCCAGCTTTTCGCGGTTGTCGAAACCGAGCACCCAGTTCTGGCGCGCGTCGACGCTACTGCGGTCATCCTTTTCGTGGCGCGAGCGGCTGTGCTTGACCTGCCCTTCGCGCGTGAGCGCGCGTTCCGGCGCGGCGCGGAAAGCCTTGATACTATCCACGCAGTCGTAGTCGAAGCGCTGGCGCAGTTCCGACTGCAGCCAGGCGGCGCTGGGCCCGGGCTTGACGTTCAGCTTGAGCACCAGCGAGCCTGCGCGCACCGGCCGCACGGCCGCGTTGTCCACCGCGCCGGTTCTAAAGTACACCAGGCGCCGTCCCAGATTGACGCCGTTGATGTGGTTGACCAGAGCGCCGTAATGGTCTTCGTCGACCAGGATCGACAGCGCAAAGCCGCGCAGCACGCGCTCGGCGCTGCCGCGCCACGGCGCTTCGTCGGGCTTGACTTCGATCAGCTCGCCCACGAACGGCAGCGCCGCTTCGGCCACGCCGATGGCGCTCGCGATCTCGCGCCGCAAGTCGAGCATGGGCGCCGGAATGTTCGACGGTTGGCGCCGCAGCGAGGCGATTTCGCGCGTGATGCCCTGGCGCGTGTTGGCCGCCTCGGTGCGTACGCGGTCCAGCACCAGAATTGCCTCCTGCGAGCGGGGGTCGGACTGCCAGTTTTCGATCTCCTGGCGCGCGGTACCCAGCAGCTCGGCAAAGCCTTGCGGCGTGGCCGGCAAGCTCCAACCCAGCAGCGTGCAGGCGTCAACCGCCTGCTTGCGGCGCCGCATGCGCTCCTTGCGCTGCTCTTCGAGACTGGTCTTTTCGCTTTCCCAGTGTTCGATCTGGTCGCCGCCCGCTTCGCGCCGCTGGTGCTGCAGGTCGCGCAGCGTGGCACTGCGGTTGTCCAGCGCATCTTGCTGGCGCCGCACCTGGCCGTCCAGGCCCTGCGCTTCGATTTCCAGCGCGGCGATGTACGCGCGCAGCAGCGTGATGCGGCGCAGTTCGCGGTAGCTGTTCATGCCGCCGCGCAGGTCTTCGAGCGCACTGCGCTGCATCTGGATCGCGCGCATGTCCTCGTGCCGGGCGCGCGCGGGCGCGAGCATGTGCACCTGTTCGCGCGCCGTGACCACGGCCTGGTGGGCGGCATTGAGTTCGCCAAATTCATTGACCAGGCGCTCGGCTACGGCGAACGTTTCGGGCTTGTCGAGCATGAAGTCGCGCAAAAACGTGTTCAGGTCGCCCAGGTTCTTGGCCGACTGGGTCTTGTGCAGCAGGCGCAGCGCCATTTCGCTATCGATCCCCAGCAGGCGGCAAAAGCGCTCGCCGTAGGGCCGGAATTCGTCGCGCGCGTACGCGTCGGGAAAGGCCAGCTTGAGTTTGCGGATGTCGAAGTTATTGCTGCCAAAGTCGCCCAGTTCGCGCAGGTCGAACCCTCTTTCGAAGATCAGGTAGTAGCGCTTGACTTCGTTGTTGGCGTTGGCGTTACCGCGCAGCCAGAACAGCTGAACCAGCACCACTTCCTTGCCCAGCGCATTGCGGTAATGCAGCGCGATGGCCGACCAGGTGGTGCCGGCGCGCAGGTAGCGGGTCGCGTATTCGCCGGATGTGGCGTCGCTTTGCGCCGCCCATGCGCCGCGCACGTAGCTGACCAGGTTGCGGTCGCGTCCCGCGCGGTCGGCTTCACGCGCGGCGGCGTTAAAGTCGACCCAGCGCGGCGGCGTGAGGATGGCGGAAAAAGCGTCGAGCAAAGTCGACTTTCCGGCGCCTGAGCGGCCCACGATCAGAAAACCGCGCTCGCTGATCGGCACGTCGTGCAGGTCGGCGAAGGTGCCCCAATTGAAAACCTGCAGGCGCGTCATGCGGAACTGCTCGCGCGCGAACAGGTTGCCGCTGCTGTGGTCAATGCTCATGCGTCGCTCTCTTCGTCGGCCGGTTCGCCCGCAGACTCGCCCGCGGGCGTGAGCGCGCCGTCGGCCATCTTCTGATACAGCGTGCTCAAGCTCTGGATTTCTTCGGCTGAAAACAGCAGCCGCAGCGTGGGAGAAATCTCGAAGCGCTCGTCGCTGCCGCGGATCTTGTTGAGGATATTGTGCTTCTTGACCTTCTCGACCGAGGCGCTAACGCGCTTGGTGAAGCCGGCGCGGTCGGTGCTGGCGGCGCGTTCGTACAGCGTGAGGTTTTCGAGAATCTCGTCAAGGTCGACCACGGCCCGCTCGCCATGCGCGTCGGCCTGGGTCAGGCGCTGGCGCAGATACAGCACCAGCACCGAATCGAGAAAGGTGAGCTGAGCGCGGCGCAGCAGCTGGGGCACTTCGAGTTCGGCCGTGTCGGCCTGGCGCGTAAAGGCGACCTGCATGTCGCGGTCGATCACCAGTTCCAGGAACAGTTCGGCCAGGCGCTGGCAAACCAGGGCTTCGTCGCGCAGCAGCACCGGCCACAGCTTGCCGTGGCGGCGCGCTTCGAGCGATGGGCCGGCCAGCAATTGCACCAGCACGCGGCGCGTGTCGAGCGCCAGCTGGCCGGTGTCGCCCAAGAAAAGCGCAGTGGTCCGAAGGGCGGCGTCGACAATGGCGTCAAGCGCCGGTTCAGGCAAGTTCATCTGCGCGCTCCTGGAGAAAGTAAATGACGGGGATGCGGGCGCGGCGCTGCAGTTCGTCGGCGCCGGTCCAGCTGACGGTTTCGCTGGCGCTGCCGGTCATGCCGTGGCGGCTGCCCAGCGCCAGCAGGCCGACCACGCTGCCCAGGCCTTGCTCGGCCGGGTAGTGCTGCAAAATGTCGGCGATCGACGCCTGCGATTGCTGCGCCAGCACCGCGCGCACGTGCGCCTTGAGCGAGCGGAAATCGATCTCCGACTGCGCCACTAGTTCGCCGATGCTGGCCAGGTCGATCGGGGCGGCATCGCCATCGACCATGTTGCCGGGCAGCGCCTGCAGGGCCGGGTCGTGCAGCACCCATTGCGACAGGGAGCTGAGCTTACTGCTAGCCAGTTCGAGCGAATACTGCAGTGTGTCGGTGGCCTTGACCTGGTCCTTGAGCGCCAGGGCCGCGCGCTGGGCGCCGCGCAGCAGCTGGTTCAGGCGGCGCTGCTCGAGAAATTCGCGGCTTTCGACAAAGTGCTTCAGGCTGCGTGCAAACGACTGCAGCACGTCGTGCACCATGCCGCCCTGTTCGAGCAGGGTGCGCGTGAGGCGCAGCAAAAAGCGCCGTTCCTGCACGTCGAGGCTGGCGACAAAGGCGCGCGACATGAGCGCGTCGAGCGCACCTTCGAGCGTGGCCGACTGCTCGGGATCGGTGAGCAGGCGCCAGAAGGCCGAGAAGGTGCGCCCGGCGTCGCTCTCCGTGATCAGGTCGATGCCGGCAAACAGGGAATCGAGCACCTGGCCGCGGTTGCCGTCGTTTTCCATGATGCGCTCGCGCAGTTCGCGATTGAGCTGCTCGAACTGGTCGCGCACGCGCCGAAAGTCGCCGGCCAGGTCGTCGGCCAGGGTGATGATTTCGCGCGTGCGCTCCAGCGCGGCCGCTTCGGGCAGCACGCGCAGCACGCCGTGTTCGATGGCGGCGATGTCGCGCTCGATGCGCTCCTGCTCGGCGCGCAGGCGCGCGATGCGGCGCACCTTGTCGGTGTCGGTGTCGTCGGACAATTTGGCCAGCGCGTCGATGACCAGGCCCAGGCGGCTTTCGGTGGCGCTGGCGTGGGGCTTGACCAGGCCGGACAGAAAACGGATCGCCTCGATCGAGGAGGACGCCAGTTCGTATTCTTCTTCGGACGAGCCGGCCGGGAAGCGGCGTTCGAGAAAGCCTTCGGCAAGCCAGCCGGCGACGTAGCTTTGCGCCGTTTGCGGCCAGTCTTCGCCAAAGCTGCGCAGGCGTTCCAGTTCGCGCCCGATGCGCTCGTGCAGGATGGAAGCGGGCAGGCTGCGTTCGGCGTCGTACAGGTGGGTTTGCAGCAGGCCCATTACCGTGGGGCCGTTGGCGGCGGCCAGCAGGCGCCACATGGGCAGCGTGCGCATGCGGCGGTAGGTGGCGAGAGTCTTGTCTGCTTTCATGGAGCGGGGTGGGTAATGGCAGTGGCAATGGGCGTTGTGCAATGGCCGTGCCGCTGCGAAGGCGGCGGGGGCGCGCGGGCCGAGTATAGCACCGGCCACCCGATCGGTTTCGCGCCGGCGCCGCCTGCTGCCGGGCAATGCCCGCGCTCAGGACGCCAGTTACGCTATCCGAGTGCGGTTTGCATGCGACCATTTACGTGCAAGACGGGGCGTGCCGCCCTGACCTGTCTGCCGCGACTGGCCTGCTGGCGCTATAATTTCAATCTTTACTGCCTGCCTTTTCCCGCCATGCCAACCAAGCCCAGCCAAGCAGTCCGCCTTGCGCCGACCCAGACGTCGACCATCACATCAAAGGTGCGGGCGCAATTTAACGCGCTCGTCAGCAAGCTCGAAGCCGAGCGCAAGCGTTTGGCCGCGTGGCACGACGCGATGCCCAAGATGCGCGCCCGCGCCGACGCCGAATTGATGCCGCTGGGCGATCGTTTTGGCGAGTGCCAGCGCGAACTGATCATGTTGTTCGATACCGCCTACCAGACCAAGAAGCTGACCAAGAAGGAGCGCGAAAAACTGGCCGACCTGATTTGCGCGATGTCGCTCGAGATGCTGGAGGATGACGACGACAAGGAACTTGTAGAAATTTATGAACGCTACAGCGGCGCGGCCGAACTGGCGGACGATCCGGATTTCCAGGCCTTGAACGACATTATTGAGCAAATGATGAACGAAGCCGGCGCAAAGGCGGGTGACCCGTTCGGTCCGCCTGATGACGGCGACGACGAACCTGAAGCGCCACCCGGCGCGGCCGAAAAAGGCGGCGCCAAGGGTGCGGCCCGCAAGACCAGCGCGGCCGCAGGGCGCCAGGCGGAAGAGGAAAAGCGCCTGGCGCAGTCAGTCAGGGACATTTTCCGCAAGTTGGCCAGCGCCTTGCATCCGGACCGCGAAACCGATCCTGCCGAGCGAGACCGCAAGACGGGGTTGATGCAGCGCGAAAACGTGGCGTATGCAAGCAACGATTTGCTGGGGCTGCTGGAACTGCAGTTCGAGGTTGACCAGATTGATGCGACCAAGCTCGACACGCTGGGCGAAGCGCGCATCAAGCAATACAACAAGATGCTTGCCAAGCAAGTTGATGAGGTGCGCCTTGAAATTGGCGAGTTTGAGCACTGGCTGCAGTACGTCATGCATGTCTCCGCGCGCGGCAAGATCACGCCCGCGCTCATGGAGCGTTCGCTGACCGAAGAGATCAAGACATTCAAGATGAAAGTCGAAGGGATCGAGCAGGATCTGCAGGACTTCAAGGACGTCAAGGTACTCAAGGCATTCCTGAAGACCTATCATATTCCGTATCCTTTTGATCCCATGGATGGCTATTACGACTAAGCGATTGCGATGAGTGGCAGTAGCGCCCGGCGCGCAGGTTCGCGCAGTTGACGGCGCAATGGACAACGGCCCCAGATGGTGCCGTTTTCCATTGCGCGTGCGGCAGTTTAGTTCATCATGTCCGCTTTGACGAAATACTTGCGCGCGTATTCCAGCAGCTGGCCATCGTTCGGATGGTCAACGGTTTCAACGCTGACGACTTTGTCGGCGATCTCGGCGTGGTTCTTGTTCAGGTGCTTGATGAACGCAAGCTTTTCCTGGCCAGGCCCGACGATCAGGATTTCTTTGGACGCCAACAGTGCGGCAGCCACTTCATCCATGTAATCGGTGCTTTCGACGGCGCGGTTATTGCCCTGAACGCCATCCTTCTTGTGCTGCGACGTGGTCTTGACGACTTCGGTCTCGGCTGCGTCGCGGCTGAAATGGATGACATGAGCTTCGGTTTGGTCGAGCCAGACGATTGCGTGATTAAACGACATGGTGATTTCCTTAAATAGGGAGTTGCGCAGACCGATGGCCTGGGATGGGCAATGAAGCAAATGCGGCAAGCCGCCCGCGCCTTGGTCAGCGAATACGCCGAGTATGCGCCGTATGGACGCGTGCATCTGTACGGAAGCGAACAGATGCGCTTTGTTATATCAATCCTGGCCACAACGGTGTGCCAGCGGGCCGGGGTGTATGATCTGCTGATCAGAGGCAACAAATAACCCGACGATGGTCCATATCGATCCTGAATTACTGCGTACTGCCGGCCCTTCGCCTTATCGGAACGCGTACGAGAAAGGTTATGGCTGGCTCAAGTTTGATGGCGCGCTTGAGGGCGAGTTCCAGGTGTCTTATACCGAGGGGCACCTGGTTCGCGTGCGCCTGGCGGCTTACCTGATCATCGTGCTGTTTGCCGCATTTGTCGCCATCGATATATTTACGCTGCCGGCCACAGTTTGGTACTGGACCGTACCGATTCGCCTGGGCGGCATCATTCCTGCGTTTGTCGTGTTGCTGTACGTGAGTTACCGCCCGTCGCTGCATGCTTATTTGGGGCGCGTGGTGTACGGCGCGGCCATTGTCGCCGGCCTGGGCACCACGGCGGTGATTGGCGCGGCGTACCGGCTGGGCACGCAGATTCCGTATGAAGGTATTTTGCTGGTAGCGCTGTTTGTTTACCTGATCGCATGCTTGCAATGGTGGCGTGCCCTGGCTGCAAACGTGGTGACGCTGGTGGCGTTTGTTGCCATGGAGATGCTGTACCAGCGTGATGTGCAGGCGCGGCTTTATCAGATTATTTTTATGTGCGCGGCCAATGCGGTAGGTGCGTATGGGGGCTACTTCCTCGAGCACAGCGCGCGCACCATGTTCTTGATTAACAAGCTGCTCAATGAACTTGCCGAGCTCGACGGGTTGACAGGCTTGGCGAACCGGCGCACGCTCAATATCCACCTGGACCGCATCTGGCGCCAGGCACTGCGCGACCGGCAGGCCGTGGCAATTGCGATGATCGACATCGATCACTTTAAAAAATACAACGACCGCTATGGCCATGCGCAGGGCGACGCGGCGCTGCGGGCGGTGGCTGAGGTGATTGGGCGCCATGCAAGAAGGCCGCTGGACATTACCGCCAGGTATGGCGGGGAAGAGTTCGCGGTGGTGTGGTTTCATCCGGCGGCATCTGAGTTGCCAGGTATGGCGGAGGAGATGACCAATGCTGTTGCCGCGCTGGGGATGGTGCATGCGGATAGTGAGTTTGGGAAAGTGACGATCAGTGTTGGGGTGGCGGTGATGACGCCGGGGGCGGGGCAGTCGAATGCGGATCTGTTGCGCGCGGCCGATAGTGCGCTGTACGAGGCCAAGCATTGGGGGCGCAACCGCATGGTTGTGAGCACAATCGCACAAAACAGGTAGTGTGGAAGCTTTAACCGCTGCATCCTTGTATCATTTTGGCACTTGGCGCAAAAAAGCAAGTTTTTAGCGCATTCCGACAAGACAAGCGTCAGAACGGTTTGGCGAGCGCGCTGCGCGAGCCGGGGCGCATTGAGCGCAGTCTGTTCATCCTGGACTAGTTGCAGAGCGTCGAGATGCGCCGGCGCGTGCACGCCGGTTTGAACAAGGGCGAGGCGCGCAACGCGCTGGCCAGGGCGGTGTTCTTCAACCGCCTGGGTAAAATCCGGGATCGCAGTTTCGAGCAACAGCGCTACCGCGCCAGCGGCCTCAATCTGGTGACGGCGGCCATCGTTCTGTGGAACACGGTGTACCTGGAACGTGCTACGAACGCCTTGCGCAGCCACGACCCGCGGTGGACGACGACTTGTTGCGCTACCTGTCGCTGCTGGGCTGGGAACACATCAACCTGACCGGCGACTATTTGTGGCGCGACAGCGCCAAGATCGGCGTCGGGAAATTCAGGCCGTTGCGTCCGCTGCCTAAGTCTTAACGTACTTTAAATTCCTTTTTCTGAGACGACCCCACATCGCCGATGAACTTGTTCCCCCGACCGTGATTTTCGTTCTGAGTCGCCAATGCCTTGTTTTAGACGAAACGGCACGCGCCTGTTCGCCGTTGGGCATCAATTCGTACTTGAAGGCTTGGAGTTTGAGCATACTGGGATCATATACAGCAATATATCATCCGCAAACTCATTTAGTACCACAAGGGACGGCTACGCCGTCCGCGCTCTTGACCCCGCCACGAAAGGACGGGGCTTGCCGCGCAACCTGTTATTCGCCGACTCGGTCCCGGCTTGCTCTACTTCTGCTGATGCTGGAATAGGTAAGCAGGGTCCGGTTGCAGAAACGGGGTTTTTGTTTCGGCCGCGCCCACGACGACTGCTTCAATATGCGGCAATGATGGTCCACCAAACTTCTGCAAACTCACGTTAGCGGCGACGGCCTTGTTCAGCGCATCCTGGGCTGCTTTCTGGATCTCGGGTGTGACCTGTACGTCAGGTATATTCACCACCACAACATATTTTGCCGGCTCAACAAAGGTCATCTTGTGGATGACGTCGCCAAACTTGTCCTTCATGGCTGAGCCGGAACCACTGGACTCGGGCCGTCCGTCCAGCCATTTCTGGCGGTACCAGCTGTTGCTGAACTTGTTGATCTTGGCCTTAATTGCTGCGGCAACGTCCGGATGGGGGCCGTGCTGGGTCTGCTGCTGGAAGAGCTCCGATCCTTTCCATGTTTCGCGTTGCACGTGAACGAACTTGCCGTCTCTTAGTTCTACCTGAACGCTCGCGCTCTCACGATGTCCGCCCGAAAAATAGTCTACGTTTTCGGTCCGGGGGACGGTGATACGCGCCCCTGGTGCAACGCGGTCGCGGGCCGCTGGCTCGGCCTGCTCTCCGTACGAGCGACCCAGCGGCATCTCGCCACGGCCATGCATGACGTCCGGGTGCTCTCCCTTCTCGCGCGTGAAATCCGGTGGCTCAGCTTTGTGTGGGCCTAAAGGCACGTCTTCTTTGGTGGGATCGACCGTGCGCTCGGGCGCCGCCTCGGCTCCGGCGCGCATCCCGCCCACTACGCCCGCAACCTGCGCCGCGAACTCCGCCAACTCGGCGAGCTGCATGGCGGTCTCCATGCTCGCTCCGGCCGCGCGGGCGGCGCCATATACGCCGGCCTGCACGCTGCCTGCGCCTGCCGGATCGAGGGCTTTGCCTACCCGCTGCGCGTCCCCCTTCATGACGTCGTAGGCATTAGGATGCTCCTGAGCGCGCCACTTTTCAAACGCCTCTTGCCGTGCCTGACGAGCCGCCTCCCGCTCGCCTTCACGCGGCATGCGGACGGAAGGTCCCTCATACTTTTCACCATCACCGCTCTTGGCCTTTTCCAGTTTCTCGGCCTCATCAATTTTCTTCGGGATGCCATCTCGCAGCAGCAACTTTGACAGCTCAAATATCTTTTCAGTAACCGATAACTTGGCCGAATCGACGATGTGCGAAATCTCGACCCGGTGCTCCTTGATCCACCCGGCAAAAATCTTCTCGCCCGCGTGGGTTTCCTTCCAGTCCGCGCGGTCCGTCTTCGCAGGATGCTGATCCGCACCGGTATCGCCAGGCTTTGCCCTCTCTGGCGAAGGATGGGCCTGGTTCTTGACCGGCGCGTCTTTGTCGCCCACCGCTTGCACCGGTGGACGGTCATGCGCTTCCGCTGCCTTCGACTCGTCGGGGGCGGCCGCCTGGTCCTTCCCGGGCGCCTCCTTAGCGCCGGCGTGATCGGCCCTTGCAGGCTGATGGTACTGCCCGACGCTGTCGGCCGGCTGCTGCTTCTCGCCGCGAACTTTTTCGCTAGCAAAGCCCGTTTCCCCACTGCCAGAAAATGCCGCAAACGCTACGTCATCACGCCCAACTGATTTTTGTGTATCCTCCCGCAGGCGCTTGCCCGAAAAGAGAATGTCAGGTAAATTTGGGTTGCCGGTCGCCTCTGGTCGGTAACCCATCACTGGAGCGTCGTTGGGCTTGAGCTTGTCGTTCATTTGTACCACCTTTGCAAGAGACAATTTTCCTTACAACCGCTGCATCGAGTGTACTACCGGAGAAATGCATGCCGCAATCAAGACTCGACACGCTGTCCTCTTGGCGTTGCACTTTTTGTGGCCAGGACAATCCTGCTGACAAGCAGCAGTGCGGCACTTGCGATTCGGAACGAATCGGAGGCGATAGTCAGCGCGGGCGGAACTCCGCGCCAGTACCTATACCGGCGCCAGAGCTGACACCTGAGCCCAAATCGAAACCGAGACGAAAACCCAAGCCAAGACCTGATTCACAGTCAGCGCCACAACCAAAGGCACAGCCACGACCAAGACCGGCACCCAAGCCACCGCCGACGCCAGCTCCGTCGCCCAACATTACGCAATATTTTACCGGGATCGTCAGTCATGCCGGCATCGCGCCTGGGGGGGCTGTAGGAACTGGAACTGGTGCAGTGCGCCAGGTATTTGGCGGCAACGAGGGTGGTGGATTCGATTACGTCGACTTCCGTGTGCAGGCCTGGGAAGCTGGGCAACCAGGGCCAAAAGCTGTCCCCGTGCGGTGGTCGACCCGGGGACCAAGCGTTTTCGTCCATGACGGTGACACGGTCACGCTTGTCGGGCCTTCAGCGAACACTCCCTACGCACTCGTCAATCACAGCGCCCAATTGGTATGCACTGCAGGCAAGCGCAACGCAGCCCTCAAGGTTATCGAATTGGTCTTCATGCTTATACTGTCCACCTTCTTCGGTCTTATGTGCGCGGCGTATGTCAGAAGCGTTACGGGCATGCTGATACCGTACCTAATAGTTCTCTATCCGGTGTTGCGCAAAATGCGGCGCATCGCACAAGACTGTCACCACAACTCCCAGTGCGGTGTCTATACAGCCGTAGCGAACAAGCTCATCAGCTGGAAGCCAGCCAACCATACGGCTCCAGCGGGTCTGGTCGAGGGGGTGATGGTCATCAACGTGCGCGAGGGCGAAAAGACAGTGGGATGGGAAGTTTTTCGTATCGCCGTGGACGGACGGGACGACGATAAATTGGTATGCGCAGTCCGTTCTGAACATTCCAAGAGTGCACTGCGGGCAGGAGACAGCGTCAGATTGCCCGGGACCGTTACCCGAGGCAGGATCAATACGATCCGCACATTCGAACTCGACTGAGCCGTATACCCGCCGACAACTTGAGAAAGGCGAACCACATGAGCGTGAAGATGTCTGGCAATCTATCTCTCGACGCCCTGCAGCGCATCAGCTACGAACCGGACTTCACGCAAGCCCAGCAAGAGGCACCGGTCGCAGCCAGCGCCATGTTCACGTTAGCCGAGTTCGGCGTCGAGATGACTGATGCGCGCCACACAGAGCCGCGGCGGCTGCAAACCACAGTGTTTGGCGCTGCCGCTGCCGGTGCCGGTGCCGCACCCCAAGAGTTGCCGCGTCTGGCCAGCCTGCTAGTGGGCGCGCATGGGGTCGGCACAGGTATATCGTTCGGGGTCACGTCGGCCGGTGGACGGATCAGCGTGCACAGCGGACACTTTCAACGCAACGCCAAGAGCACGACCGCAATCGGGCGCGCGCTGATGCTGCGCCTGCTGCGCAGCCATGTGGCACCGGTGCGAGCGCACGCAGCCGCGGCAGCCACTTGGACCGGCTTCGAGAGGGGTGGCCTCGCGTTGGGTATTCCACTGCCACAATCAGAAGTGGGCACCGCAGGGCGTCCCGTTGACCGCCTGATCCGCGCCCTGATCGGGAGCACCTGGGGCTACCAGGTTTTGGCTGAGCCGATCGCTTCGGCCGGAATCACCAAACTGCGCGACTTGGTATTGGCCGAGATTCGCCGGGCCGACGCCGCCAGGGCTGCCGCAGGAGTCACCGATCCGCAGGCGCAGCGCTATGTCGACTTGCTGCAGGCGTCACTGCACGATCTGTCTCTAGGCGCTGCGCTTGGTTTATGGCGCACGGCCACTTATCTGCTGGCGTCGGAGTCGAATTTCCAAGAGCTCGCGGCGCTATGGCGCGGCTTGTACTCCGAAGGCGGCATCAGCCGTGAGCCGATACGCATTGCCGAAGACACAGTGGTGCTGGACTGGGCGCGACGGCAAGCGATGCCGCTCGGCCCCTCCGTGGAAATGTTCAATCCGTTTCCATTCCAAAGTCTGCTGACATCACATCAGTTGGCCCACCTGGTCGACCTTCCTTCGCAGGAGGCACCTGGCATCATCATACGGAAGTATGCCCGCTTCGACACAGCGCCGACCATCGGTGCAGTTGCTGATCGCAGCGCCCTTGTTGGCCATATCGACTACGCCGGCGTCCAGACCGAGCCCTACCGGATCGACCTCAACTCCCTAACGCGGCACGTATTCGTGGCCGGTGTGACGGGCGCTGGGAAGACGAATACGATGGTGCACATACTTCGCCAGTTGCACGAACACGGCATTCCGTTCCTGGTGCTGGAGCCAGCCAAAAGCGAATACCGCGCCTTACAGGCCGATGGTGTGCTCAAGGATGCGCTGTCAATCTACACAGTAGGGGATGAGCGCACCGCGCCGATCAGGATCAACCCGTTCGAAGTGGTTGGCTGGCCGGCCACATCGGTCAGCGTGCACATCGATCTGCTGCGCTCCTGCTTTGCCGCGAGCTTCGGACTCTGGTCGCCGCTGCCACAAATCCTGGAACAATGCCTGCACGAGGTCTACCGCGATGAAGGCTGGGACCCGGTGACCAATACCAATCATCGACTGGGACCGGGCGACGACCCATTCCAAGCTTTTCCCACGCTGACCGCGCTGGCAGAGAAGGTCGACACCTATATTCATACCCTCGGTTACGATGACCGGGTCCGCGCCGACTTGCGAGCGGCACTGTTGACGCGCGTGAACGGTCTGCGCGTTGGCGGCAAGGGGGCGATGTTCGACACGCGCGCCTCGATGTCCATGGCGGCCCTGCTGGCTAGTCCGTGCGTGCTGGAATTGCAGAACCTGGGCGACGACGACGACAAAGCTTTTCTCATGGCACTATTGTTCATACGGCTGGTCGAGCATCGCCGCAGCACTGTCTCCGGACGCGAACTGAGTCACCTGCTGGTCATCGAGGAAGCTCACCGCCTCCTGACCAATACGGGCGGGAAGTCCGGCAATCCGGAACAGGCCGACCCGCGGGGCAAGGCCATTGAAACCTTCGGCAACCTGATATCGGAAATCCGCGCCTACGGCCAAGGCATCGCCATTGTTGACCAAGTGCCCACCAAGTTGGCTCCGGACGTCATCAAGAACACCAATCTGAAAATCGCGCACCGGATCGTCGCCATCGATGACCGCGAAGTTCTGGCCGGTGCGATGGCGATGAACCCGCAGCAGACAGCTGCGCTGGCGACCTTCGGAGTCGGCGTCGTAGCCGTTTTCCAGGACGGCGAGGACGCGCCATTGCTGCTAAGCGTTCCCGCCGTGAAGGACAACCTGGGAACGTCGCCCACAGATGCAGACGTTCGGGTGCTAATGCGCGCTCGCCAGGGTAGTCCCGACCTTGCGGTGCCGGCAGGGCCCCATCCTTGGTGTACCAGTACCTGCGGTGGCGCCGGTGCATGCCAGGTGCCGGACACTTCAGACCCTTTGCTGCTGCAGGCGTATTCGAAGGTAGTGGTCTCGGCGCTGGGCGACCCTATGTCGCTGCGCGACCGGCTGGCGGCATTTGCGCGGACAGCCAGCATGCGGCTCGGCTCAGCGCTGACGCAGCGCCAGCTGGTGTGCCTGTGCTCGACCCTGGGCGGCCGGCTGGCGAGGCGCTGGGGTGCGCCCCTGATGGCCGAGCACGGCAAAGCGCAGAGGTTCGCGGAGGCGCTTGCGAACGCCTGTTCCGAAAGCCTAAATACGGGCGTCAGGGCGAGCACGGCGAAAGAATTTAGAGATGCTGCGCGCACGCTGTTGGGCGATGCCTACCCGGACTTTTGCAGCGCATGCCAGCTTGTCCGCGAAAGGTTTGGTGACACCCAGCCCTGTTTCAGCCGCGCCGCAGTGCTGAGCGCGGTGAACGATGGAAAGATCTTGTCCAGGCTGTCGGAGGCGCTCAACGGGGACTTCGCCGATGCCGATCCCACGCTTGGCCGCACGTCTCAAGTCGTCAACGACGCCGCCTACGAGCTAATCGATTTTCCAGATGAAACCTCAGCCGCGCCTTTGGGAGAAGGCAGCCGCGCGCGGCGCTGCCTTTTTTGCGTGGCATTTCACGGCATGGTCGCGGCCCGGCCTTGGGACCACGGGAGGGTTGGTGCGGAGCTGGCGAAACTGGCGCGCAGGTTCGAGCCTACGCCCGAATGAAGTGGCCGGAATTTTCGGAAACCCGTGGCGGAACAGTTCCGTCTGCGTGTTTATCCATGAATGCTAGCCGCCGCTGTCCGGGGATAGCGATGTGAAGCGGAATTCTCTCTCCAAACTGGTTCCGGCTCCCGAGGACGGCTGCGCCGTCCTCGCTCTTGTCTAGCCTGAATTTTGCATAAAAAAGGGCAAGAATGCCGTAAGTGATTGATAAAATGGGAGTTATCAAGAAACACAACCTAT